>DAIUKI010000076.1:0-9338 GCA_036848255.1 Bacteroidales bacterium
CCGGTTCCGGAAAATCCATCGACTCAAGCATTATCGGCTTGTTTATTGCACAAAGAGTGTCACCTGTTTTAAGATCCTTGAATCCGACGCCTGCACAAATATCTCCTGCTGAAACACTCTCCTCCGGATTTTGCTTATTGGCATGCATCTGGAAAAGACGGTTCACCCTGTCCCTTTTGCCTGTACGCGTATTCAGAACTGTATCACCTGCATGGAGAACACCTGAGTAAATGCGAAGAAAGACAAGTCGTCCGACAAATGGATCGGTGGCTATCTTGAAAGCAAGAGCGGCCAGCGGCTCATTGTCATCAGGCTGACGGGTAACCTCATTTTCATTCCTGGGGTCAATACCCGTTACCGGCCCTATATCCACCGGAGAAGGAAGGTATGCTGTAATTGTATCGAGGAGATTCTGGATCCCCTTGTTCTTAAATGCTGAACCGCATATAACCGGAACAATGAGTCCCAGCACCGTCGATTTCCTCAGGGCGGTTCTTATTTCATCCTCCGTTATTGAATCATGGTCCTCAATAAATCTTGCAAGAAGCGTATCATCAACACTGGCAACCGATTCAATCATCTTTGCCCTCCACTCGTTTGCTTCGACAACAAGATCCGCGGGGATATCCTCAATTTCGAAGCTGGCCCCGGTCATATCGTTATTGTACCAGACTATTGCCTTCATACTGACAAGGTCAATCAGACCCCTGAAGTTCTCTTCGGCTCCAATCGGAAGCTGAACTGGTACCGGATTTGCGCCAAGCTTTTCTTCTATCTGATGCACCACTGAAAAGAAATCGGCTCCTGCCCTGTCCATCTTATTTACAAACGCGATCCTTGGAACATTATACTTGTTGGCCTGTCTCCAGACTGTCTCCGTTTGTGGTTCAACGCCGCCAACAGCACAAAAAACAGCTACTGCCCCGTCAAGGATCCTGAGCGACCGTTCAACCTCAACGGTGAAGTCGACATGTCCCGGAGTGTCAATAATATTTATCTTGAAATCATCTCCCCTGTATTTCCAGAAAGTGGTCGTTGCAGCTGAAGTTATTGTAATTCCTCTCTCCTGCTCCTGAATCATCCAGTCCATCTGGGCATTGCCATCATGAACCTCCCCCATGCGATGCGTCCGACCGGTAAAGAACAGAATACGTTCTGTCGTAGTGGTCTTTCCGGCATCGATGTGGGCCATGATTCCGATGTTTCTGGTATTTTTCAGGTTAGGGTTCATAAATCTTTATGCTTCCTTTGGGAAAATCAGTTAAAACCTGAAATGTGCAAATGCCTTGTTGGCTTCAGCCATTCTGTGAGTATCCTCTTTTTTCTTATAAGCACCGCCTTCAAGCTTGTATGCAGCCATAAGTTCAGCGGCAAGCCTCTCGGCCATTGAGTGACCTGTTCTCTTGCGTGCAAATGAGATCATATTCTTCATGCTTATGGCTACCTTTCTGTCCGAACGGATCTCCATCGGAACCTGGAAAGTTGCCCCACCTACCCTGCGTGCTTTAACCTCAACCTGGGGTGTGACATTATCAAGGGCCTGCTTGAAGATCTCTAGAGGTGACTTTCCTTCACTTTTAAACTTGTCTCCAACTATGTCAAGGGAATCGTAAAAGATCTTAAAAGCCAGATTTTTTTTACCACTGAACATAAGATTGTTCACAAACCTTGTTACATACGGATCGTTGAATTTGGGATCCGGTAACATTATCCTCTTCTTTGGTTTTGATTTTCTCATGATCTTATTTTATTAAGCGTTATTTCTTCGGTCGTTTTGCACCATACTTTGATCTTCTCTGTGTCCGGCCATCAACGCCCGAAGTATCAAGTGCACCACGAACGAGATGGTAACGGACACCCGGAAGATCCTTCACCCTGCCACCTCTTATTAATACTATTGAGTGTTCCTGAAGGTTATGCCCTTCACCCGGAATATAAGCGTTCACTTCTTTCTGATTTGTAAGCTTCACCCTGGCCACTTTCCTCATTGCAGAATTTGGTTTCTTTGGTGTGGTGGTATAAACACGCACACAAACACCCCTTCTCTGAGGACATGAATCCAAAGCAGGAGCTTTACTCTTATCTATCAGTTTTTTCCTGCCTTTTCTTACTAACTGCTGAATTGTCGGCATAATATAGCTTGATTTTACATTAAAATTTCTTCCAAAAAATGGTCTGCAAAGGTATTATTTTTATTTTTAAAATCACAAACAAGCCTCACGTTTTTTTAACCTGCAACGGAATACACGTCTGTTCAAGCTGATTATCAGGGACAATCAGCTTCACCAACGTCTCTTAAAATAAAATATCTTACTTAAAACTGTAAGTTATTAACAGGTTCCTTCCCGACCTTCCCTGTACGAATAATCATTTTGTAAACTTACCTTGAAAGAAAAACCGGTACTCCTGCATTTCAAAAAACTGGTGCAAAGAAAATAAAAATTTTGCAATTATAGATCCTTTCTCAAAGGGTTTTTAAAAATTTATTATTTTTGCCCACTCCAAATCAGATATTTAAATAATTTTAAAGCAATATCCACGACTATGAAAACCTATCAGACTGACCAGATAAAGAGCATTGCACTGCTTGGCAATTCCGGTTCCGGCAAAACAAGCCTTGCCGAAGCTATGCTCTTCAATGGAGGAGTAATCGAACGAAGAGGGACAATTGACGCAAAAAATACGGTTTCAGATTATCGTCCGATTGAACACGAGAACGGAAATTCGATTTTTTCGACGGTCATGTACACCGAATTCCTGAACAGGAAGATTAATATAATCGATACTCCGGGTCTCGATGATTTTAGCGGAGGAGTGATCTCATCCCTATACGCTGCTGATTGTGCAGTAATAACAATCAACGTTCAGAATGGTGTTGAAGTTGGATCCGAAATACATTTCAGGCATGCCGAAAATGTTCACAAGCCTTTAATAATTGCATTAAACGGGCTCGACCACGAAAAGGCCAATTTTGATAAGTCAATCGAAATGATGAAAGACAGGTTTGGCAGCAATGTGATGGTGGTTCAGTATCCCGTAAATGAGGGTGTCGGATTTAACTCCATTATCGATGTTCTTAAAATGAAAATGCTTCAGTATCCCAAAGAGGGCGGAGCCGCCAAAGTGGTAGATATTCCTGCCGATCAGAAAAGTAAAGCTGAAGATTTGCATAATGCACTTGTTGAAAAATCAGCTGAAAGCGACGAAGCGCTCATGGAGCTTTTCTTTTCAAATGACACTCTTTCGGAGCAGGAGATAAGGAAAGGCATAGCCAAAGGCATCCTCACAAGGGGCATTTTCCCGGTATTCTGTGTTTCATCCAAAAATAACATTGGAGTCGACAGTCTCCTGGAGTTCATTGCAAATGAAGCTCCCTCAATTGCCGATATGCCCGTTCCTGTAAACAGCAAGGGTGCCCAGATTAAACCAAATCCCGCCGGTCCGGCATCAGTTTATGTGTTTAAATCCTCCATTGAGGAACATATTGGCGAGATTAATTATTTCAGGGTGTATTCAGGCAGGATAACCGAGAACCTCGATGTTGTAAACACAAATAACGGTGTCAAGGAAAGATTATCGCAGCTTTATGTCTGTGCAGGAAAGAACAGGTCACGCGTTCCTGAATTGCATACCGGTGACATAGGGGCATTCGTAAAACTCAAAAACACAAAGACAGACCATACCCTCAATGTTCCCGGAAATGACTGGAGATATGAAGGAGTGAAATTCCCTGCCCCTAAATATCGGACGGCAATAAAGGCACAGAGCGAAAGCGATGACGAGAAGCTTGGAGAAGCCCTGAATAAAATCCATCTCGAAGATCCCACAATCATTATTGAATATTCAAAGGAGCTCAAGCAGATCCTGGTACACGGACAGGGAGAATACCATCTTAATATTATGAAATGGCATCTTGACAATATATATAAGATCCCGACAAATTTCAGTTCACCCAAGATCCCTTACCGTGAGACAATAACCAAAGCCGCCCAGGCTGATTACCGCCACAAAAAGCAGTCAGGGGGTGCGGGTCAGTTTGGTGAGGTTCATCTGATCATTGAGCCCTATACCGAAGGATCAACAGAACAATCAATGATGAAATTCGGGGGCAAGGAGATAAAGCTTGCAAACAGGTCGAAAGATGAGATTGATCTTGACTGGGGCGGAAAACTGATATATGTCAACTGTATCGTCGGAGGATCGATCGACGCAAGGTTCATGCCTGCTATCCTCAAAGGGATTATGGAAAAGATGGAAGTTGGTCCTCTTACCGGTTCCTATGCACGCGACATCAGGGTGTATGTTTATGATGGCAAGATGCACCCGGTCGATTCAAATGAAATATCCTTCAGACTCGCCGGCCGGAATGCATTCAGCATTGCATTCAAGAATGCAGGTGCCAAGATCCTCGAGCCGATATACGATGTTGAGATTATGGTCCCCTCGGACCGCATGGGCGATGTAATTAGCGACCTGCAGGGACGGCGCGGAATGGTTCTCGGAATGGCGAGCGAAAAACGTTTTGAGGTAATCAAGGCGCGTGTGCCCCTCGCAGAGATGAATAAGTATTCGACGGCGCTTAGCTCAATCACCGGCGGCCGTGCCATGTTCACGATGAAATTCTCTGAGTATGCCCCGGTTCCCGGCGATGTCCAGGAGGCTGTTATCAAAGCTTATACAGAAGAGGAAGAAGAAGAATAGTACGAAAAACCTCATCCCCCAACCCCTTCTCCTGAAAGAGAAGGGGCTTTTTGTACTGTAGAATCAAGTCCCTCTCCTTCAGGAGAGGGATTTAGGGTGAGGTCAGACACTCTGCTCCACGTTCCAAACAAACGCTCTTATACCCACTTCATCATTTATCGCGTCGATCTTCTTAACCGTTGCCAGAATATCTTCAACGGCATCGTCCCCGACTACTGCCAGAACACATTTATTGATCTCTGGCCAGGCATGGGTTCCCAGGTGAGGAACTCCGGTATTGCTTCCCCTTCCCTGAACGTTTTCCCAGAGCGAATAACCCTTTACTCCCAGCTTATCCATAAGGTACTCCACCCTTTCGGTGTGTGCCTGATTATATATCATCATTATTGCTTTCATTGCTTATAATTTCAATTTTTCACTTATTTTTTCTCCATACCATTACCATTACCATTTATAAAATCAAAATCTGAATAGGCTGCCAGGTGCTTGTTTCTCTCACCGCGTTTGGAAAAGATCGCATAAACCACAGGAACTAAAACAAGAGTTACAAAAGTCGAAAAGATCAGTCCGCCGATAACTGCTATACCCATAGGTTTCCAAAGCTCCGAACCCGAACCGGTACTTAATGACAGCGGTACCATGGCAAGAATAGTTGTGGCAGAGGTCATGAGAACCGGTCTGAGACGGGATCTTCCTGATATTAATATTGCTTTATACAATTCGTTCCCCCTCTCACGCATCAGGTTTATATAGTCAACAAGCACAATTGCGTTCTTGACAACAATCCCAATCAGCAATACTGCACCTATTCCGCTGATAACGCTGAGAGTTGTTTTTGTTAAGAACAGAGCTATTGCTACACCTGTAAATGCAAACGGGATCGAGAACATTATTATAAATGGCATTTTAAGCGATTCAAACTGGGATGCCATTACGAGGTATACCAGGATCAGACTGACTACTATCAGAAGGGCAAGATCCATAAATGCTTCCATCTGCTCCTCAATCGCCCCGGAGATCTGAACCATTATCCCGCCCGGCATTGGAGTTTCATCTATCGCTTTCTGAACATCTTTCTGGATATCTGTCAATGATCTTTGAAATGGTGTGAAGGAGACCCTTACTACCCTTTCCTTACGCTTGCGCTCGATGCTTGGCGGAGCCCAGTATTCCTTTATCTGGGCAATCTCTCCCAGCCTGATCAACTGGCCCTGCGTGTTGGAAATGGCTATATTTTCAATATCCGTAAGTGTGCTTCTGCCACTCTTTTTAAATCGTACGATCACATCATATTCATCTCCCGATTGGCGTAATTGTGTTGCCACCATACCATCAATCCTGTTCCTTACAGCTGTTGCTGCCAAAGCTGTGTTGAGTCCGTTGGCACTCATTTTTTCCTGGTCAAAGACAATCTGCAGCTCGGGTTTTGATTTGTCGCGGCTTATTGCTATATCTTTGGTTCCGGGAATATTTTTTATCTTGTCTGACAGCTGCTTTGCTACAAGGTTTGAAGCAGTAATATCATACCCGTAAACTTCAACGTCAACTGCATTCCCCCCGAAAGCACCCATACCCTGACTTGTCGTAATTTGTAAATCAACTATTTCAGGAAATTTGGAGAAGTCAGCCCTCATCTCCTCGGATATATCCCAGACACTCCTTGTTCTTTCTTCTATTGGAACCAGACTATAGGTGTAATCAATTGTGTGTGTGCCTCCTGCGCTGAACATTGAGGCCCATCCTCCCTGGTCATCATAACCGGATGATGTTGAGATTATCGTAATTTCCGGATATTTTGCCTTTACAAGACTGTCGAGCTTATCTGCAATCCTGATTGTGTTTTCCACCCTTGTTCCGGTCTGTAACTCGACAGATGCGTAAATCGCCGATTCATCAGCCTGCGGAAAGAATTCAGTGTCTATCATTGTAAAGAGCCCCATTGATAAAACGAAAACTATAATTGAGACTATTGATACAAATGTTTTATGGTGCAGGGCCCAGCGCAGAGTGTTTTCATACAGTATATCAAATTTATCGAGCCATTTTCTTATACTTCCGTCATAAGAAAAGAAAGGGGCATCTTTTCTGATTGGCTTGTATTTAAGCAGCATTGCGCTTAATGATGGCGTTAATGTTAATGCCGCAATGGTGGAAGTGATGATGGTAACGGTCACACTCAACCCAAGTTGTTTGAATAGAACTCCTGTAAGGCCTTCAACAAAGGTCAGAGGGAAGAAAACTGCAACAACTGTCAGGGTGGTTATGATAACTGCAAGCCAGACTTCATTCGTTGCATAAATGGCAGCCTCCCTTGGGCGGCTTCCCCTTTCGATATGCTTTGTGATATTTTCAAGCACTACTATTGCATCATCCACGACCATTCCGATTGCGATCGAAAGCGACACAAGGGAAATAATATTAATTGAGGCATCTGATAGAAACAAATAAATGAATGCAACAATAAGGGAGACCGGAATTGTAAGAATTATAATAAATGTTGCACGCCATCTTCCCAGAAAGAAAAGTACGACAAGAATAACAAATATTGCTGCATATAATAGTGTTTCGGTGAGGTTGTTAATAGAATCCTTTATAAACGAGGCGCTTGAGAAAAGCAGGTCAATCTTAATATCAGGCGGCAGATCTTTCTTCAATTCCTCAAGGGTCTCTTCAATCTCACGTGTAACTTTTACTGTGTTGCCTCCCGACTGTTTCTGAACAAACAGACCCATTCCCTTTACGCCGTTTATCTTGGTATCAAGTTTTGATTCCCTTATAGTATCACGCACTTCAGCAATATCCTTAAGGTAAACAGTATTGCCGTTAAAATTACTAACCGCTATATTCAGCAGGACATCACTCTCGGGAAATTCGCCCTGGATCCTCAAAGGATAGTCGGTCTGTCCCATTTCGATATAACCGGCAGGCATGTTCATGTTTTCTGACCTGAGAACACCACCTATCTGTTCTATACTAAGATTGTATGCCTCCATCTTCCTGGGATCTATATCCACATAGATTCTCCTGCCTGGAACACCTGTCAGAGACACAGTGCCTACGCCTTCAATTCTGTTGAGGGGATTGACTATCTTCTCATCAAGGATCTTTTCAAGGCCTGTATAACTTTCATTGGCTGTTATAGCGTAAAAGATTATGGGCATCATGCTGGAATTGAATTTGATGATTGTCGGATCCTCCGATCCTTCGGGAAGCAACCTGGTCACAAAGTTCAGGTTGCTTCTGATATCATTCGTAGCTTCATCGAGATTCGAGCCATACTCGAAATTGAGGAATATTACCGACAATCCGTCACTCGAGGTTGAAGTAAGCTCCTTAAGATTACTTACTGAATTCAGGACATCCTCAAGAGGACGGGTAACATTACTTTCAATATCAGAAGCACTGGCTCCCGGATATGTCGTTAGTACGGTCACAAAAGGAAGTTCTATCTCAGGATAAAGATCTACCGGAAGTTTGACCAGAGAATAAAGTCCTATAACCATCAATGCCACAAAGATCAGGATTGTTGTTACAGGTCGTTTTACTGAAGAGCTGTATATACTCATTTGCTTAGAATTGAGAATCTTAATAACTACATAACCACATTAATTATATCGCCTGTGACAAGTCGTGCCTGTCCTTCAATAACAAGCCTGTCGCCTTCCTTAATATTATCGGAAAGGATCTCAAGCTGGTCATCAAATCTTTTCCCCAGGTTAACCTCTACTCTTTCAGCCTTGCCCTCTTTTTCAAGAAAGACATAACGGATATTGGTACCCTCCTGTACAAGGACCACACTGGCCGGAACGACGAAGGTCTCAACTTCACCAAGATCCATGGAGACTCTTACAAACATTCCCGGTTTAAGCATATCCTTCCTGTTCGGAAGTTCCATTTCAACGGCAAACGACCTTGTTCCAGAATTAATTGTGGGAGAGATTCTGAATACCGTTGCAGTAAACTTCTCATTTTCATATACATCGGCAAAAACATTTGCTTTCATCCCTCTTTTTATAAGCGGATAGTATTGTTCCGAAACATTTACATCCACTTTAAGCGGATTCACCTGCATGACGGTCACTACAGCAGCCCTGCCCATGGCAGTGGTGGGGGTACCGGAATAGAGTTCCCCGTTTTCAAAATACTTACCAGTGACAACCCCGTTAAATGGAGCTTTCAGAAGGGTGTTTTCCTCCATGAAATCAACATTCGTTTTCATTACATCAAACTGGGTTTTCAATTGATCGTACTGCTGCTGCTTTACGCTTCCTGTCGCCATAAGTGTGTCGAGACGGACAAGATCCTTTTCAAGGCTGCTGAGTTGAACCTTCTGCTGATAGAGCTGGGTGCGGTCCATCAGGAACAATTCCTGTCCCCTGGTTACCCTGTCCCCTTCCTCAACGTAAATCTTATCTATCCGGCCGGGAGTCGACGGGGCCATATTCACCTCTTCAAACGGAAGTATGGTGGCAGTATAATCAATGGTCCTTGATATCTTTGATTTTGTTATTGTCAGAACCTTTACAGGGGCGGCAGCCTTATCAGCTGTTGTTGATGCATCTTGCGAAGTGGCGCCATCTTTTTTCGATGAACAGGCTGAAATTATCAGACCGCTTATCAGTATTACCGAAATTGAC
>DAIUKI010000077.1:0-9322 GCA_036848255.1 Bacteroidales bacterium
CGCTCCATCTTGTCGAAAGAGTGCTTGGCCTTTCCCTCCTGCCATAATTCACATTCCTGTCATTGAAAGAGTAGGAAGGATATCCGCCATAATAGTAAGGTGAATACCATGATCTGTAGGGATTGTAAAAATTCATCCCGTATAGGCCCCCATAGTAATTATGCATGAAATAGCCGTTGTCATAAAAACCTCCGTAGGAATAGGGGCTGTAGTAATCATAATAGAAAGGATTATTGTATCCGTATGAATATGGGAATCCGCCATAGTAATTATTAAAGCCGAATGAAGGGTACCAGCTGCTGTAGAAAGGATCTCTCCAGTAAGGGTTGAAATAATTTCCGTAAAATCTGTTCAGCCTTCCAGCATATGAATAATTATCATAATAATTATAATCATTGTAACCCTCTGCATAATCATCGGTGACAGCTTCACTGTATTCCCTTGATACAAGTGTGTCGCTGGCATATATATTATCATAGTATGCTCCGGACTGCAGGTTGCTTTCTGCAACCGGCTGTCTGACCCTGGTCCTGACTTGTGTTACAGGCTGGTCCGAACTCTGATAATACAGATCGTCATATTCCGTTCCCACATACAGACCCGATGTGCAGGATGCTAAAGTAAGAAGGGCAAGTCCGAATATGTAATACAATGCTTTCATGATATTTATTTATTTCTTTTTGTTTACTACATTATAGCTATCAAAATCTGTACCAAATATTTTCGTTATCTTTTTGCTCCTCAGCAAATTTAATACTATTTATCAATCTGACAATTTAATTTCAAAACGGGTTCCGATGTGTTTTAGTCTGTCAAATTTTTCATTGATTATGAACCTGTTTTTTTAATTCCCCAAGTTTTTTCTATTTTTACGATCCGATTTTTTCAATAATCTTAAAAGACAAATTCCATACCAAAAAATGGCGAAGTTCTTAACAAACAGGGAGGAAAACTATGCCCAATGGTATAACGACCTGGTTATCAAAGCCGATCTTGCTGAAAACTCCGTAGTCAGGGGTTGCATGGTTATTAAACCCTACGGTTATTCAATCTGGGAAAACATTCAGGCAGGACTGGATAAAATGTTCAAGGCAACAGGACATGTCAATGCCTATTTCCCTCTGTTCATTCCGAAATCATTTTTCAGCAGGGAAGCTGCTCATGTTGAAGGCTTTGCAAAAGAGTGTGCAGTGGTTACACACTACAGGCTCAAGATGGATGAAAATGGCAAGGGCATTGTTGTCGACCCTTCGGCAAAGCTTGAAGAGGAGCTGATAATCCGCCCAACATCCGAAACAATAATATGGAATTCATATAAAAACTGGATACAGTCATACCGCGATCTTCCGATCCTGATAAACCAATGGGCAAATGTCGTAAGATGGGAAATGCGCACAAGGCTTTTTCTGCGGACATCTGAATTCCTGTGGCAGGAGGGCCATACTGCCCATGCCACCAGGGAAGAGGCTGTTGAGGAAACGGAAAGAATGCTGAATGTGTATGCGGATTTTGCCGAAAATTACATGGCGCTTCCTGTTGTCAAGGGTTATAAAAGTGAAAATGAACGATTTGCAGGAGCCCTTGATACTTACACCATTGAGGCACTCATGCAGGATGGTAAGGCTTTGCAGGCCGGGACAAGCCATTTCCTCGGACAGAATTTTGCAAAAGCATTTGATGTCCAGTTTACTGACAAAACCGGGAAGCTCGATTATGTGTGGGCAACATCATGGGGTCTGTCAACAAGGATGGTTGGCGCACTCATCATGGCCCATTCCGATAATAACGGACTAATTCTGCCTCCTCGGCTCGCTCCCCTTCAGGCAGTTATCGTCCCGATCTATAAAACCACCGATCAGCTTGAGGCGATTTCGGTAAAAGCCAGGACAATAAAAGCTGACCTGGAGAAAGCCGGAATATCAGTAAAATTCGATGACAGGGATAACTATAAACCAGGCTATAAATTTGCAGATTATGAACTTAAGGGTGTCCCGGTCAGGATAGCCATAGGTCCCCGCGACATGGAAAACAATACCGTTGAGATAGCACGAAGAGATACCCTCGAAAAAGCAACCATCCCTGCCGCCGAAATTACAGACAGAGTTAAAGGTCTCATGGAAGAAATTCAGGCAAATATTTATCAGAGAGCAATTAAATTCAGGACAGAGAATACATTTTATATCGACACGTGGAGCGAATTCCTTGAAATAATTGATAATCAGGGAGGTTTCATTATGGCCCATTGGGACGGAACCTCTGAAACCGAGGAAAAAATAAAGGAAGAAACCAAGGCGACGATCAGATGCATTCCTTTTGATTCGCCGGAAGAGGATGGCAAATGCATTTATTCGGGTAGGCCATCAAAGAGACGTGTTTTGTTTGCCCGATCATATTAAAAAGTACCTTGTGGAAATAATAAAGGGGGTAAGTTAAGCCATTTAGATATTAAATTTTAATTACTATTTTAGAGCTGAATTACTTTAAAAATAACGGACCATGTCGGAACTGGATGATAAGAAAACAAAAATTATCAGCACCCTGAAGCAGAAATCGATGCTGAAACAAAAGGTTTATGACAATACCTTTGAATGGTTCGGCGTCGTAAAGGAGATTCTCAGGGACCTTGCAAAAGAAGTGAATGTTAAGCTTGGTGATGTCGATTCAAGGGTAAAAATGGAGTACATCGACAGAAGCAGCTTTGATGCCCAGTTAAAGGTTGCCGGTGATATTTTACTTTTCAGCATGCATTCAAACATCTTTCAGTTCGACAGGGAACATCCTGCCTGGAAAACGCCATATATTCAGAAGAGCAAGTTCAATGCGTACTCGGGAATCATAAACATCTACAATTTCCTTTTCGATTCATTCAAGTACTCAAGACTCGATGATCTGGGCTATCTTATTGCAAGGATATTCATAAACCATGAGAATCAGTATCTTGTTGAAGGTAAACGTCAGATGGGGATGTTGTTTTCAAACTATGGAAATGAAGCCATTACCAAATCCTCTTTACAGGTCATAATATCCACGGCAATACAGTACTCCCTTGAATTTGATCTCCTGGTCCCACCCTACGATACTGTTAAGATAGCCACCGTCGGGCAGGCAGAGGCAAAAATCCAGCACTCAAGGGTAATAACGGGCAAACGACTTGGATTCCAGTTCAACTCTGATGATGTGCTGCTCAAAACACCTCATGAAACCTGAAAATGTTCATACAATAAAGTATCAGTTTTACAGAAGACTCTTATACTTCCAGGCATTCTTTTATATTTTCAGTACAACATACACCCAGCAACCGGCCGGAAAGGACCAGGTCCGAAAAGACCATGACAGTATAACTGCACTTGCAACCGGAAACATTAATTTATCAATATCAGGAACTGACTTTTCAGGCTTTTCAGCACTTATCTCTCCTGCTGGTTCAGATAATCAAAAAACACTGATCTTTCTTGACTCACTGAAAAGGAGGGCATCAAAGAAACTGATTACCAGAAAATTATATGACTTTGTGATCATACCGCATAAGCCTCCGTCCACAAAAGAGATCACCGGCTCAAGCGATATCAGCTTTATTGATTTTTCAGGATTGAAAATCAGAAGGATTGAAGTCAAACGTTTAAACGTCTTCGGATCAAATATAAGCACCCCCGATTTCAACGATCCCAACAAGACTGAAAACCTGCTGAACAAAACTCATTTCAGTACAAATGAAATTATTATAAGGAAAAACCTCCTTTTCCATGAAGGTGATACCATATCACCCCTTAACCTCAGTGATAATGAGAGGTACCTGAGGGAGCTCCCCTTTATCGACGATGCCAGGATACTTGTTGTGCCTGTCTCCGGTTCCGAAGCCGATATTATTGTTGTCACAAAGGATATCTATTCGCTGGGCGCAAAGGCAAGTTTCGGCGGCATTGACAAAGGATCCGTGTCGCTTTTTGAACGCAACATTTTCGGAATGGGTCATGAATTCGCGGTTGAAATACCATGGGATACAAAATTCACTGATTCCCCGGGTTTTGGAGTGAACTACAAGATCAATAATATTAGGAGGACATTCGCAAATCTTGAGGTCTATTATTATGACGGTCTTGGGAAAAAGACCTTTGGCTTTGACCTGAGCCGCAAGCTGATTAGCGCCTCAACAAAATATGCAGGAAGCATTTCCATAAGGGAAATGTTTACATCGGATGACCTCGATTCACTCCCTGAGCCTGAAGCGGTAAAATACAACCTCCAGGATTACTGGCTTCTAAGGTCTTTTCTTCTGGACGTCAGCAAAGTCAGCCGGCTGATACTGGGAGCAAGGTATACCAATAATAATGTTTTCAGCCACCCCTATATTCTGCCCGAATCATACCATCACCTTCAGCAGTACAAGATATTCCTTGGCTCTGTTTCATGGTCGGTACAGAAATTTTACAAAGCCAGTCTTGTTTATGGTTACGGCCGTACGGAAGATATCCCGCATGGTGGCTTGCTGAATCTTACCATTGGAAAAGAGATCAACGAATTCAAGGAAAGACGTTATGCGGCACTCTCGGCATCAATAGGCGGGTCAGTCAAACGGCTTGGGTATTTTTATAGTTCTGCCGGCCTGGGCACCTTTATCAATGAAGGGCACACTGAACAGGGAATTCTTTCATTAAGGGCGAACTTTATTTCCAACCTTTCATACATCGGAAGGTACCGGAACAGGAACTTTGTAAATGCAGACTACACGAGGGGTTTTGACAGGTATTCAGATGAAAGGCTCATTTTTAACTGCGAGGATGGCTTTTCAGGATTCAGGAATGATTCCACGGGAAATACACAGCGACTTTCGGTCAGTTTTGAATCGGTATTTTTCAGCCCTGTTAATTTTTACGGCTTCAGATTTGCAGTTTTCGGTTTTGCGGATGCCGGATTCCTTTTCGGCACCAATGAATTTGCGGGAAGCGGAGACATACTTTCAGCAATAGGTCTTGGGATAAGGATCAGGAACGACAATCTTATATTCAACACTTTTCAGATCCGGCTTGGTTTCTTCCCTAACCTTCCTGAATATTCAAGAACATCCCCTTTCATAATTTCCGCGCAGCAATTGCTGAAACCCCATAATTTTGAACCAGGTCAACCCTCAGTAATACCATTCAGATAAAAATTCACCCGGTAACCATGTTTGAAGAATTTAAAAGTTATATCAAAAAAAACAATCTGTTCAGAAAGCACGACAGGATCCTTATGGCTGTCAGCGGCGGGATTGACTCGATGGTAATGTCGCACCTGTTCATCAGGCTGGGAACTGAAAAGGGTATTGCCCACTGCAATTTCAGTCTGAGAGGTGAGGAATCTGATCTGGATGAGGATCTGGTAAGGAATTTTGCGGAGAAGAACAGTATACCTTTTTATTCCATCCGTTTCAACACACTGGAACATGCTTCGGCAAATGGCATTTCTGTTCAGATGGCCGCAAGGGAACTGCGATATGAATGGTTCGAAAAAATAAGGCTTGAAGATAATTTCAGTCTGACAGCGGTGGCCCATAATCTTAACGACAATATTGAAACCATGCTGATCAACCTGACAAGGGGTACAGGATTGACAGGACTCTCGGGTATGAAGCCGGCAGGCGATACGATCATTCGTCCGCTTCTTTTTGCATCCAGGGAGAGAATTGAGAAATACTGTATTGAAAATGATGTTCCTTTCAGGGAAGACAAATCAAATGCCTCAACCAAATATACCAGGAATAAGATCAGGCATCTAGTCATTCCTGTTTTAAAGGAAATAAATCCATCGGTGGAGGAGACACTGAATGAAACTGCAGGCAGACTTACCGGAATTGATGAAATAGTGTCGGAGTACATTGATGGCATAAGGTCCCGGACTTCAATTAAAAAAGGTACCTCGACCATTTTTAATGTCGAAAGACTTAAAAAGCATCAGAAAAGCAGGGCATTGATATTCGAGCTATTCAACCCATATGGTGTTTCAGGTTCAGTTTACTCCGATCTGATCAGACTTATATCAGGCTCGACTGGGAAACAGATATTTACCAAAACCCACCGGATCCTCAGGAACAGGGATGAGATCATTGTTACTCCACTCGAAACCGGAAACCCTGAGAACCATGTTTTAACAAGCATTGAAGATTTGCAAATGGTGCAGGGAATCAGGTCGGCAATGATAATTGATGTCAAACCCGGTTACAGGATACCCCGTCATAAAAGCATTGCATGCATCGATTCCCAGAAGATCAGATTCCCGTTGATAATCCGCGGATGGGTAAAAGGGGATCATTTCTTCCCGCTCGGAATGAATAAGAAGAAAAAGCTCAGTGATTATTTTATCGATTCGAAGTATTCGCTATTAAAGAAGGAAAAGACCCTGATTCTTGAATCTGCAGGGAAAATCGTCTGGATAATCGGGGACCGGCTTGATGATAGGTTCAAGGTAACAGATTCAACCTCTAAAATTCTCTTGATCCGTTTATCCCGCGGTCGATCATCAGAAGATCAGCCATCGCTATTGCAGCCGCTGCCTCAATTATAACCGGCATTCTAAGGGCTATGCAGGTATCATGTCGCCCTTTTACTCCCAATTCAGTCATTTGATCTTTGCTGAAATCGAAGGTTCGTTGAGCTACACCCGTTGAAGATGTTGGTTTGACAGCTGCCCTGAAGAATATTTCATTTCCATTTGAGATTCCTCCGTTAATGCCGCCCGAATAATTTGTCAATGTCTTTCCGGTTCCATCGACAAAAGGATCATTGTGGGCTGATCCTTTCATTGAGGCAGCCGAAAAACCTGCACCGAATTCAATACCCTTAATTGCGGGAATTGAAAAAACAATATGACTGATTGCCGATTCCACTGAATAAAAGAAAGGCTCGCCTGTTCCCTTCTGCGGTTTGGCGATCATGCATTCAACAATACCACCGATGGAGTCCCCTTCATCCATTGCTTTTTCAACAGCCTGTGCGATGTCAGCCGACCCTCCTGCGGAAATAAGCTTTGCGTTTATAACAGCGGGCCGGACAATAAGCTTTGCAATTACACCTGCCGCCACCAGTCCCCATGTGATCCGTCCTGAAAAATGTCCGCTACCACGCATATCAGCAAAACCGGAGAATTTAATCCGGGAAACATAATCGGCATGTCCTGGCCGGGGAACACTTTTAAAATCATCATAATCCGATGAGATACTGTCAACATTCCTTGTAATCAGTGTAATAGGGGAACCTGTTGCAATGCCATTATGAACTCCGCTTAAGATCTCCGGTTTATCAGACTCCCTGCGTTTGGTGGTCCCTTTGCTACCGCTCTGCCTTCTTGAAAGGTCGGTCACAAAATCATCCGGTCCGATGGAAATTCCCGCCGGACAACCGTCAATCACCACTCCGATAGAATTCCCATGTGACTCACCGAAAACTGAAACTCTGAAAACAACACCAAAAGTGTTCATAATGTAACATATTAGTTGGCGGACTTGTGCTCTCTGTAAAAATCAACCGCATCGCCGGCGGCAATTTTATCAACAACTGCCTTTCCTATTCCATCCAGAAAAACAAAATAAATATCGTTCCCTGCTTTTTTCTTATCCCTCATTATAAGCTGTCTCATCTGATCATCAGGAACATCGTGCTTCCGGAGAAGCCTGAATGACTTGAGGAGAGAAATTATCCTGTTACACTCTTCGGAGGTGATCAATCCCTTTGACAACGAAAATTTGGCTGCAAGCTCCATCCCTGATGCAACTGCATATCCATGCCTGAACGATTTGTAAACCTCAATCGCATGCCCGTAAGTATGACCGAAATTGAGTATCCTCCTCAAACCTTCTTCCTTCTCATCTTCCGAAACTACAGCTGCCTTGAAATTCACTGCCATTGAAATGCACATTGAAAGAAGATCCTGATCTCTTCCTGCTATCCCCTCGTGATTTTTCTCAATTATTTCAAACAGCTTTGCATTACCAATCAGGGCTGTTTTAATAAGCTCAGCAAGTCCCGAAAAGTATTCATCTTCAGGGAGGGTCCTAAGCATCGCAGGATCGCATATCACGAATTCCGGCTGTTTGAAACATCCGAGGACGTTTTTTGTCCCCCCGAGATTAACCCCATTCTTCCCACCCGTACTGGCATCAACCTGGGAAAGAAGTGATGATGAAACATAGGCACATCTGATACCGCGCATATAGATTGAAGCCAGGAACCCTGTAATGTCGCAAACCACTCCTCCTCCTATTCCAAGTATGAGCCCGCTCCTGTCGATGCCTGCATCAATGAGTCGCTCCCCAAGTGATTCAACTACCTCAATCTTTTTGCTTGCCTCCCCGGCTTTGATCTGAAAGACCGGGAAATCAGGAAATCCTGCCCCATAAATCCGTTGGATGTTATTGTCAGTGATAATCGCCACATTCGATCCCGGGAGCATTCCATGAACATTTTCCCATCTGCTTCCTATGAGAATCTCCGAAACGGAACTGCCTGTATTAATGATTATTTTTTCCAAATCTATTCTATTGCCCGTTAAAGTTAAAAAAACATCTGTTATTCCGTATTAAAACATTTGCAAACTATTTGCGGATTCCCGTTGATGATAAAAATATTAACTTAACATCTTTCTTTTCCCCCTGCCCATGACACTTAAAGAAAGATACAGGAGAACCATCGAATACTTCAGGATAAACATGCCTGCCCCTGAGACTGAGCTGACTTACCCCGATCCTTTCGGTCTGATTGTAGCCGTAATATTATCGGCACAGTGCACCGACAAAAGGGTTAATATGATTACTCCGGCCCTTCTCGAAACATATCCCGATGCCGCCTCAATGGCTAAAGCTGAACCGTCAGACATTTTCGGTTACATCCGGTCATGCTCCTACCCTAATAACAAGGCGAAACATCTTGTTGGCATGGCCAGAATGTTGTTGACTGAGTTTGGCGGAACCGTTCCCTCCGACCCTTTAGAACTTCAAAAGCTTCCCGGGGTCGGAAGGAAAACTGCAAATGTCGTGGCTTCTGTTGTTTTCCGTAAACCGGTTATGGCAGTCGATACACATGTTTTCAGGGTGTCTGCCCGAATCGGTCTGGTGAAAAATGCAAAAACACCACTTGCTGCCGAGCTGCAACTTACAAGAAACATTCCTGCCGGTCTGATCCATGAGGCTCATCACTGGCTGATACTGCACGGAAGGTATGTATGTTTGGCGAGAAAACCGCTTTGCGACGGGTGCGGATTAAAAGACTTTTGCAGATTCTATTCTGAGAAAAAAAAGCAGAATTAGAGGTATTATATACGGTACCTGCCCAAAATCACGTTACTATTAAAC
>DAIUKI010000078.1:0-9281 GCA_036848255.1 Bacteroidales bacterium
TAATTATAATAAATAAGACTATGAAAACCAAAGTATTACGATTATTCTTATTCTCCCTGATCATCCTTACCGGGGCAACTTCCGAAATCTATGGACAATCGGGACAAAAAAATGCAAAGATCAAAGAGAGCCGTAGAGACGGGACAACAAAAAACATCCAGCTGTTCAACGGGAAAAACCTGTCAAACTGGGTATTCTATCTGAAAGATCCGGCGGTTGATCCCACGACTGTCTTTTCAGTCAGGGATGGGGTTGTTCATATAAAGGGAGATCCCTTTGGATATATGAGAACCAAAGATGCATATTCTGATTACACCCTTCACGTGGAGTGGCGTTATCCCGGTGAAGCATCCAACAGCGGAGTATTTATTCATGCCCAGGTTCCCGACACTATATGGCTGAAATGCTTTGAATGTCAGCTTAAGTCAGGCAGCGCCGGTGACTTTGTCTGCATGAACGGCGCAAAAATGAATGAAATAAAGAATAACTCCAGGGTAGTACCCAAGATGGCTGCATCGTCAGAGAAACCTGTCGGTGAATGGAATGCCATGGAAGTGATTTGCATGTCCAATACAATTGAAGTGATTGTCAATGGTACGCTTCAGAATAAGGCTACAGGCATTTCAGATACCAAGGGACATATCTGCCTCCAGAGCGAGGGTAAGGATATCGAATTCAGAAATGTCTTCATCACAAAGCTTCCGCAGGCAAAACGTAAATAACCCAAAGTCCTCTTGGCATCTGCTGTAATAATGAATCATCAGTAATGGGAATAACCAGGAAGAAGGTAGCATTTCATACTCTTGGATGCAAATTGAATTTTGCTGAAACATCAACAATTTCAAGGTCTTTTCCCGAGGATCAGTTTGAAAAAGTAAAGCCTGGAGCAAAAGCCGATATTTATGTTATCAATACATGTACGGTTACCGTTACCGCTGACAGGAAATGCCGGCAGATGATTAAGAAATGTATTAACCAGGCGCCTGACGCCTTAATTGCAGTTGTCGGATGCTATGCCCAGCTCAATCCAGTTGAAATTTCCTCAATTCCTGGCGTCGATCTCGTTCTGGGAACTAATGAAAAATTTGATATAGCAGCCTTTCTGAAAAAATCCGGAAAAAGGGATAATGCCCTAATCCATTCATGTGACCTGACATCGACGGGTGAGTTCCATCCGTCATTCTCAATTGGCGACAGGACACGTTCATTTCTGAAAGTGCAGGACGGATGTGATTATAAATGTTCTTACTGCACAATACCTATGGCCAGAGGGAAAAGCCGGAATCAGGATATCAGGTCGATCATTGAGGAGGCCGCAAAAATTGCAGGTATGGGAGTAAAGGAGATTGTAATCACCGGAGTCAATATCGGTGATTTCGGAAAATCGACAGGAGATAATTTTGAATCCCTGCTTAAAGAACTTATTAAGGTAGATGGAATTGAAAGGTACAGAATCTCATCGATAGAACCTAATCTACTGACAGATGAAATTATTATCCTTACCGCTGAAACAAAAAAGATTCTCCCTCATTTTCATATACCACTCCAAAGCGGTTCCGATAAAGTGCTCGGGCTTATGAGAAGGAGATACACAAGGGATAAGTTTGAAGAGAGAATCAGTTTTATTATGAAGAATATACCCCTGGCAGGCATTGGGGCAGATGTAATTACCGGCTTCCCCGGCGAAACGGATAGGGATTTTGAGGATACATTCAGTTTTCTGAATAATATGCCGATTTCTTATCTCCATGTTTTCAACTTTTCTGAACGGCCGGGTACCCCGGCTGAGATAATTCCCGGAAAGGTCCCTTTCAACACCAGGGAAAACAGAAGCAGAAGACTGATAAATCTTTCCGGGAAAAAACACAGTGAATTCTGTAAACAAAATATTGGCCAGACACCTGATATCCTGTTTGAGCATACCAGGATTGACGGAATGATTACCGGATTCACAGGGAACTACCTCAAAACAGAATATCCATGGAAAAAGAGTCTGGCAGGAAAAATCAAAAAGGCAAGAATTACAGGCATTTCCGGAACAGGTAGATTGACTGCCGAACTAATTGACTGAAACATGACAGATCTTAAAGCATTATGTACCGAAATTGAAGCCGCTGCCAGAATGGCCGGCGAATTTATAAAAAATGAATCGGTAGTTTTTAATATTGACAATACGGAAACGAAAGGATTGAACAACTTCGTGACTTATGTCGACAAGGGATCTGAGAAGATGCTGATTGAAAAGCTTGCACTACTGATTCCTGAAGCAGGATTCGTTGCCGAAGAGGGGACTTCAGCGAAAAAAGGAGAGAGATACAATTGGGTTATCGATCCCCTCGATGGAACAACAAATTTTCTGCACGGCGTCCATCCCTATGCTGTCAGTATCGGATTGATGGATAGGAATGAGGTTATAGCCGGAGTGGTTCATGAAGCCGGAGGTTATGAGACCTTCACAGCATGGAAAAACGGAGGAGCCTGGCTCAATGGAAAAAGGATCCGGGTATCACAGACTCCAAAATTATCAGGAGCCCTTGCAGCAACAGGCTTTCCTTATAATCTCTTTGACAGGCTTGATCCTTATATGAACCTGCTTACCTACCTTGTAAAAAATACACACGGCCTCAGGAGACTGGGATCAGCCTCGATCGATCTGGCATATGTGGCCTGCGGCAGATTTGACCTCTTTTTTGAATATGACCTGAAACCTTGGGATGTTGCAGCAGGTATGCTGATTGTAAGGGAAGCCGGAGGCAGATTCAGCGATTTCTCAGGGAACATGGCAGGTGTGTCAGGCGACGAAACAGTTGCTTCCAACGCACTTATTTATAATGAATTGATTGAAATTGTCGGCAAATTCATGAATACTGAAACAAGATAACCGGATGGCGACCGTCGGATACTATATTTTATACGGGATAAACTGGGTAATTACACTATTGCCTCTCAGGATACTGTATGTATTCTCCGATTTTTTGTTCCTTTTATTATATTATTTCCCGTCGTACAGAAGAAAAATCGTTGCGAAAAATCTCGCAAATTCTTTTCCGAATAAATCCGCAAAAGAGATTACCATAATAGAAAAAAAATTTTACAGGCACCTGGCTGATCTTTTTATTGAGTCCCTGAAACTTACCCATATGAGTAACGAACAACTCAAAAAAAGAATGATGGTAACAAATCCCGGATTAATCGAAGATTTATATAAGGCAGGACGTGATGTTGCTATAGTTTACAGCCATTACTGCAATTGGGAATGGATATCGACATGTTTACCACTTTATACAAAGTACAATTGCGTTGGAGTATATAAGCCATTGCAGAATAAAATGCTCAATAGATTCATTAATGAAATCAGGACTCGAAATAATGGAGAATTGGCCCCCATGCAAATGATTGTCAGGAAAATAATAGAAAACAGGAACAAGAATACCAGGGGTTTGTACGGCTTCATTACTGACCAGACCCCTGCCAGAACCCTTATCGAATATTACACTGATTTTCTGAATCAGGAGACTCCTGTTTTCCTGGGACTGGAGAAGATTGCTACGAAATACGACATGCCGGTTGTATTCTTTGATATTCAGAAGGTAAAACGCGGATTTTACAGCCTTACAATTGAACTGTTGTTTGAAAGTACGAAAGACCTGCCAAAATACGTAGTGACCGACACTCATGTTAAACGGCTTGAGAAAACGATCATTCAAAAACCGGAGCACTGGCTCTGGACCCACCGCAGATGGAAATATCAAAAGGAACCATCAAATGATTAAAACTGCAGTTGTAATCCTTAACTGGAATGGTATTGGCTGGCTGCAGAAATTTCTGGAAACAGCTGTGAGGTTTTCAAAGAGATCTGACTCAGAATTATACCTTGCTGACAATAGTTCGACAGATGGATCGGCTGAATGGGTTTCACAGAACTTTAGCGATGTCAGGACAATCAGGTTCGATAGCAACCATGGGTTTGCAGGGGGATATAATCTGGCCTTGAAACAGATAGATGCCAGATATTTCGTCCTTCTGAACTCTGATGCCGAGGTCACCCAGGGCTGGCTTGATCCTATGATAAAGCATCTTGATCAGAATCCGGATGTGGCAGCTTGCCAGCCAAAAATCAGATCATACCTGAACAGGGATCATTTTGAATATGCAGGCGCTGCAGGAGGTTTTATCGATAAATTCGGATATACATTCTGCAGGGGCCGTATTTTTGAACACGTCGAAAAAGATAATGGACAGTACGATAATGAAACAGATATATTCTGGTCGTCCGGTGCATGCATGATGATCAGGTCGGAAGCCTGGGTAAAATGTGGCGGATTCGACGTTAATTTTTTCGCCCACATGGAGGAGGTTGATCTGTGCTGGCGATTCCACCTCTCGGGATACAGGGTTTCATTTATTCCCGGATCGACCGTATATCATGCCGGAGGAGGGGTGCTTCCTTATGATTCAAAACTTAAAACTTACCTTAACTTCCGTAACAACCTGTATCTTCTTTATAAAAATCTCCCCGACAAAAATCTGCACAGGACCATTTTTATAAGGAAAATACTTGACGGAGTGGCTGCAATCGTATTCATTTTCAGAGGCAGGCCCGGAAATGCCAGATCTGTCTGGAATGCCCACATTGATTACTACAGGAATCTGAAATCCCTTAAAGCCGGGAGGAGATCGGTGAAGAACATGACAATTAATAAAAGCGAAGGTCTTATGGTGAACAAGAGCATTGTTTTCAGGTTTTATATCAAAGGGCAGAAAACCTTTAGCAGTCTTAATATCTGAAACCGACTTAATGAAAACTAACCAGTTAATTATTTTTTTTGGTGTTGTTCTTACAATTTACTCTCTGGCAAACATTTACATATATTCCAGGGGTTATAACGCCATACCGGCCTTCCAGCATAATAAAATCTGGTACCTGCTAATCTTTTTTATTCTTTCTTCAACATTTGTATTGGGAAAAATACTTGAATCCAGGCATTCCTCGGTATTATCTGATATTCTGAATGTAATTGGAGGATTCTGGATGGCTTTCATGCTTTATGGATTTATCTTCCTTTTTCTTTCAGACATAATTTCGCTGGTTCTCCGGTTAGTTGGAGTTATAGACAGACAGAATATCCTGATTTTTAAAAAATGGTCATACATTATAACACTAATCTTCTCTTTCATACTTATTGCTGGCGGTTTTCTGAACGCAAAAGTACCGAAAGTGACAAGTTATAATATCACCGTTAATAAGCCTGCAGGCGATTTGAAAGAGCTCAGGATCGGCGCTGTATCAGATATACACATGGGGAGCATCATCAGAAAGAGAAGTATTAAAAAGCTTTCAGAAATTCTAAAGAAGCTTGAACCTGATGTTGTCCTCCTTCTGGGGGATATTGTGGATGGTGAGATTGGGCCTGTATTACGGGGCGACCTTTTGCAGTATTTTACATGTCCGAAATGCACCGACGGACTATATGCAATTACCGGGAATCATGAATTCATAGGGGGTGCAGGTCGCACCATACCGTATATTGAAAGTAAGGGAATAAGAATTCTGAAGGATGAGATTGTGACAATTGAGGGAGGGATACAGCTTGTCGGCAGGATCGACAGGGATTCAAAAAGATTTTATGGCAGAGACCGAAAACCGTTATCCGATATTTTAAGCGGGGCCGATCATTCAAAACCGCTGATACTACTTGACCATCAGCCAATTGATCTGGGCGAGGCTGAAAAGAACGGAATTGATCTTCAACTTTCAGGACATACTCACAATGGGCAGATGTGGCCTTTGAACCATATAACATCAAAATTGTATGAATTGAGTTATGGTTATAAAAGAAGAGGCAGAACGCACTACATTGTATCTTCAGGATTCGGTCTATGGGGCCCTATGGTAAGATCGGGCAGCAGGTCGGAGGTGCTTTTTGTCAATATCAGATTTAATCCGGAGCAGGGAACTGTTAAAACTCAGGATAACTAAAGGAGATCATATATCTTTTCAAGGGTCATACCTCTCGAACCCTTTATCAGAATAAAAGTGCCCCTCAGGGGTTCAGCCTTAAGATAATTCCTAAGCTTTTCAACATTGTCAAATGATATTGTATCAGAACCATCCGAAACCTTTTTAAAAATTGTCCCGACAAGTAAAACCTTTTCAGGTTTGAGCGGTCTGATTGCCTTAAGAAGCTTCTGATGTTCCTCCTCGCTTTTATCACCAAGCTCAAGCATGTCACCAAGGATCAGTACCTTCCTGTTGGTTTTGAGTTCAGAAAATGATTTTATAGCAGCCATCATGCTTGTCGGATTTGCATTATAGGAGTCGCATACAAGGGTGTTGTTCTGAGTTGTCTTTACCTGCGACCTGTTATTTCCCGGCTGGTATTTGCCAATGGCTTCTGCTATTTCCCTGATTTCCACGCCGAGAAACAATCCGGTAGCTATTGCTGCCTTAACATTCTCAAGGTTATATGCACCGAAAAGGCCAGTCTGTATATCATGTGTCCTGTGCTGATATTTAACCCTTACTGCCAGATTCATCTCAGAAGGCAAAGCTTCAACTGACAGTTCAACGCCAGTCGGATTTGAGTAAGGGACACCCCTGTTAATCAATTTATATATTTTCTCGGTAAGGAATGGATTCTTATCGTCGTAAATGGCAACACCATTTACTTTCCTGAGATGTTCATAAAGCTCGGTTTTAGCCTTCAGTACCCCTTCGAATGAGCCGAAACCTTCAAGATGAGCAGTTCCCACGTTTGTTATTATTCCATAATCGGGTCTGGCAACATTGCACAACGCCCTGATCTCTCCAAGGTGGTTAGCCCCCATCTCGAGGATCATCATTTCAGTATCCTCAGGGGCCGACAGGATCGTAAGCGACAATCCGATTTCATTGTTGAGGTTACCTTTGGTATAGTGGACCTTAAGCTTTGTTGACATTATGGCAGCAATGAGTTCCTTTGTGGTCGTCTTCCCATTGGAGCCGGAAATCGCCAGAACCGGTACTTTTAACATTTTCCGGTGGTACAGGGCCAGACCTTCTAGTTCGATAAGACAATCGTCAACCAGGACAGTTTTTTCGGTTTCGTATACCGGATCATCAATCACGGCATACGAAGCACCTTTGTCAATTGCCTCGGCGGCATACTTGTTTCCATTGAAGTTCTGGCCCCAGAGTGCAAAGAATAAATGGCCTTTTTTCAGGGTACGGGTATCTGTTGATATCCCTGTCGATTCTTCCCTGAATATCCTGTAAAGCTGTTCTGTTTTCATGTTTTAAAAAAATGCCTCATTATGGATGCATAATGAGGCAAGATAGATAAAATTATTCTATTCCCCTAAAATCCTGAAGGGCTTCCTACCCTGATCATTGCACACCTGAATCCGATATCATCACGGCAGCTTTCCTGATCAAGAAATCTTCTTGTGGAAGGATTGAGCCAGTAAGCCCTGTCCCTCCATGATCCGCCCTTGTATACCCTTGCATTATCATTAATAAGTGTAAAGTAATCCTTTTCTTCCTGAACATACATTCTTGAAGAGCCCTGCTTCATGTCATCAACATTCCAGTCGGATCCGCTAACAATAGAAGATGAAATATCACCATCCCTGTAATTCCTGTAATCACCCTTCTGATAATTATACCTGTTTGCAACATCAGTATCCTTAACTGTATCGATAATAAGACGTCCGAGCTTGTCTTTGCTTATAATCTGTCCGTTTGCATCTCTCTTGAGATCGGTGAAAACGTTACCCCTGTAGGGATTGAAACCGTCAACATCCTGTGAGGAAAGAGGTCGGTATACATCCTGAACCCATTCATTAACGTTGCCTGCCATACAGTAAAGACCATAATCATTTGGCCAGTAAGATTTAACATCGGTTGTTATACTCCCATTATCATTCAGACTTCCTGCAACGCCCATCAAATCTCCCCTGCCACGGATAAAGTTGGCCATCATCTCACCACGCGATTTTTTTGCTGCATTCCTTACATTATGCCCATCCCACGGATAGATCCTTCTTTCATAAACCCGTTCTTCGAATGTATTGCCCCGGAGAGCATATGCAGCAAATTCCCATTCTGCTTCAGTCGGAAGCCTGTAAGCCGGCAAAAGCAATCCGTCCTCAAAATTCGTCCGCCTTTCAGTCTGGTTGGGATTAAGACTTTCGCGAAGCTGATTAACAACTCCCTCATACTGCCCTGCAAGATATGCTTCTGTGTTAAAGTTTTTCTCATTAAGCTGGTTCGGATCGGGGTTCAGTTCACCTTCGTCAACTAACAGCTGTTCGTTTACCCTGTCTGTTCTCCAGAGGCAATAATCATTTGCTTTGACCCAGCTTACACCAACAACAGGATAGTTATTATATGACGGGTGCCTGAAATAGTACTGGACATACGGATCATTGAAGCCCATCGGACTTCTCCAGACAAGTGTGTCAGGCAAAGCCCTTCTGAAAACTTCGGGATAATCCTTGTAAACCCTTTTTATCCAGAACAGGTATTCACGATAATCAACGTTTCTCACTTCTGTCTCATCCATGTAAAACGAGGAGACTGTGACTGTCCTTGGAATATTGTTCCAGTCAAACATCACATCCTGCTCTACCCGGCCCATTGTAAAACGACCTCCTTCAATCAGCACAAGGCCCGGACCTGTTTTTTGTTCCGCACCCAATGCAACCTCAAATCCTCCATTGTCAGGGTCATTATATTTCCACCCGGTAGTGGATGAAACGTTATCCCCTTTTTTGCTGCCCTTGCACGAAAAGAGAATAAGTGCAGCAATAAATATAACCGACAAGGTTCTGAATCTATACATAACTCCTAATTTTAATGGCATTTATGAATTAAAAATTTTGCTTTTTTTCAAAAGTTTTTTTTGGACATCAAATATAACTACATATAAGGCATATTTATTGTCCTGACTTTACTTCTTTTTTCAACATTGTTCAAACTAAAGGTAAGACCTGTCTGATGCATAACGGAAAATGGTATTAATGAATTGTCCGATTTCAGATTAAAACGATAATTATAGTACAAACCAAGCTTTTCTCTTCTTAGGGAAAATCCTGCCTGAATATCAACTTTCTTATTGTTATCCGGTAATATCAAAGTATTGAATGAGAGATCATTGCTTTCAAATACGATTCCTGCTCCGGCAGACAGGTATTTTCCCTGGAACTCAACTGAGACAAGGGGAAGGATTTTAAGACCTCTTCCCTGTTTAAGATCAAAATCTGCCATCATGTGAACCAGGTATCTTCGCTTAAGCTTTCCA
>DAIUKI010000079.1:0-9163 GCA_036848255.1 Bacteroidales bacterium
CCTGCTTCAGCAGGACGAGCTCGGCGAAGCCAAATCCGCGCCAGCGGAAATTATGATAGTTATTATTTATACTGTGCCAGGTAATCCTTAACCTGTTTGTAAACATTATCAGCAGTAAAGCCGAATTTTTCATCAAGCACCTTATATGGAGCTGAATAGCCGAAGCTTGTAACTCCCCACACCCTGCCTTTTGGTCCGGCAAGTCCCTGAAGTGTCACGGGCAGTCCTGCCGTAAGACCGAAAACAGGAATATTATCTGGCAATACTGATCTCTGATAATCATCATGCTGGTTCCTGAAAAGACCTTCGGATGGGGCTGATACGATTCTAATATTGAGATTATCCTGCCTTAGAAGTTCAGCTCCCTCTACGAGAGTGGCAACCTCTGAACCACTGGCCAATAGAATGACATCAGGCTTGCCGGAGCAATCCTGAACCACGTATGCCCCTTTTTCAGACTTCAGAGCATCGGTGTATCTGTCATTGCCTGACGATGGCAGGTCCTTGATATTCTGCCTCGAAAGTATAAGTGCGGTCGGGGTTTTCGTGTTTTCAAGTGCAAGCTTCCAGGCAACCGTTGTTTCATTCGAATCGGCAGGTCTCAGGACCAGCATACTGTTGGTCCCCTGATGATTCTTAAGCTGTTCCATTAGCCGTATCTGTGCCTCCTGTTCAACCGGCTGGTGTGTCGGTCCGTCCTCTCCGACGCGGAATGCATCGTGGGTCCAGATATATTTCACCGGGAGACCCATCAGGCAGGCCAGCCTTACTGCAGGTTTCATAAAATCAGAAAAAACAAAGAATGTTCCGCATGCCGGTATAATACCGCCATGCAGGGCCATACCATTCATTACGGCTGCCATTGTAAGTTCGGATACGCCTGCCTGAAGGAATGCCCCGGAAAAATCTCCCTTTGTAAATTGTTTTGTGTTTTTCAGGAAACCGTCTGTCTTATCAGAGTTTGAAAGGTCGGCAGATGCCACAATCATATTTTCGATCTTAGTCGCAAGTACACCCAGAACCGCTGAAGAAGCAGCCCTTGAGGCCGAATTCTCCTTCTGAACGATCGTCCTGAAATCGATGGGAGGGAAGCCTCCTGAATAGAATTGAAGAAGTTTCGTATTTAGCGAGCTGTTCGATAATGCCCATTCACTTCTCTTCTCCTTCCAACCGGCGGCAGTTTTTCTCCTGGCGGAAACTATTCCGGCATACAGTTCCTTTACATCATCAAAAATCCTGAAAGGATCAGCAATATCGGCATCAAGGTTCAGAAGCGATTTTTCAAATGACCCTCCTGCTTCACCAACCGGCATTCCATGTGTGGATGTTTTCCTTTCAAAGCTTTTCCCTTCACTATCAAGGAGACCCTTCCCCATAATTGTCTTTCCAATAATTATCACCGGTTTTTCCTTTTCGGCAACCGCTTCCATGAGGGCATTTCTGATCTGGCCCTGATCGTTTCCGGTTATGCTTATCACCTTCCATCCCCACGAATTATATTTCATGGCAGTATTTTCCGTTGTAACGGCTTTTGTTTCAGTCGAAAGCTGGATATCGTTTGAATCGTAAAACATTATCAGGTTATTCAGCCCAAGGAATCCGGCAAGTCTGCCTGCACCCTGTGAAATCTCCTCCTGTACACCTCCGTCGGAAATATATGTATATGTCTTGTGAGAAAATAGCTCCCCGAAACGTGCAGCAAGGAATCTCTCTGCTATTGCAGCGCCGACAGCCATCGTATGACCCTGGCCCAGCGGACCTGATGTATTTTCAATTCCGCGCATAACTTCAAGTTCAGGATGCCCGGGTGTCGGGCTTCCCCATTGACGGAAGCTCTTTAAATCTTCCGGTGTGAAGTGCCCCGTGAGTGTGAGTATTGAATAGAGCATTGGTGACATGTGTCCGGGATCAAGGAAAAACCTGTCTCGGTTGATCCACTTCGGATCGTCAGGATCAAAGTTCAGGAATTCGGAATAGAGTATATGGATGAAATCAGCTCCTCCCATAGCTCCTCCGGGATGACCCGATTTTGCCTTTTCAACCATCGACATTGAAAGTATCCGGATATTATCCGCCGCTCTCTTATTCACTTCATTATTCATAATAAAAGTTATTTACCGTTGTAAAACTGGACGGTAACAAAAATATAATTTATAGGTGATAGAAAAAACCAATCGGGGCAGGAAGAATAAATAAATACGGTAAAAGTTGCTGGTTCCTGGTTCCTGGTTCCTGGTTCCTGGTTACAAGTTCCTGGTTACTGGTTTAGTCAACTAGCAACTAGCAACAAGCCCCCAGCACCCAGCCCCCGGCCTCTGTATTTCTCAGAGGTATTTCCTGTCTTCTTCAGGAACATCAAAGTATTTGATGTACTTGACAGCATCAGGTCCTAATTTTTCAACTCCTGTTCCGCTGATCTTGAAAGTACATTTTTCACCCACAATATCTGAAAAGTAAATGTCATACTCCTTGCCATCCTCAACCATTAAGATCCTGACAAGATGATTGTATTTCAGACTGTTCAGGTGAGCATGGCAGATAGGACATTTGACAAGGTACTCTTCTCCCTCTTTCATTTTAAAGGAAGAGTGGGTTGTGACAGTATAGTTTCCCAGATCAGGATTCAGATAGAAGAGTCCCTTCTTGGAACTGGTTTCGCTCAAAGCAGCAAGGACTATCGAGGTTTTGACATTCAATACTCCCCTGCAGGCTTTACATAGATATTCAGTGACCATATTGCACCTCCTGTTGGTTTAATATAAATTAATATCAGAAATAATCTTATCGGCTTGTTGCTTTACAAGATACGTCAAATTTTCACCAAAATCAATTTTTTCCGGCTGGATTCCGAGTAAATAAACCGGCATTGTGAAAAATTCCGAAATCCTCCTTAACGAAATATTGTGGGTATTGAAGGTCGAGTCTTCTATATTACTGACTGGCATTAGCTTGCATGTTCCGGGAGCGGATCCCATTTCAACGCAATCGATGAGCACAAGAATATCCGGATCGATATTGCTGATCTTTCCGATATAATTTTCAAGGCTGACCTCGACCGTCAGCACATCCCTTTTAGGTTTTTTCGTGATCGCGGAACTTATATATGCACCGGCGCCATCATCCTTCCTGAGGAGATTTCCGATTCCGACAAAAAGAATTCTTTTGTCATTATCCCGCATTAGGTTTTTAAGCTCTTCAGGCACCCTTGAATAAGTATTTTACAAGAATCTGCCTCAGGCAGTTCGGACATATAACATTGAACATGTCCTTTCTTTTCAGACCGTCCCTGATCTCTGCTTCAAGGTCATGGCCTTCTGTCAAAGCCAGTTTCTGATTCAACATATTAAGGTTAAGAATCGAGGAGAATGCTTTCGGGCCAAGTTTCCGGTGCATGAAGTGCAGATGCTCCCTGGTGGTTATAACAGCCCCACAGTTTTCGCAGATGAGTAGCTCTTTCTCCTGGTATTCCACGTTCTTTTCCCGGTCAAATACTGCCATATCGAAGATCTTGTCAGATAAAGCCACTCCCTTATGAGTAATGCAATGTTCCTCGCACAGACCGCAGAAGATGCATTTCCCGTAGTCCCTTTTAATGGTCCTGATACCATTTTCCCTGTTATCTGAGAATGTTATGGCATGAGGAGGACAAACATTTGCGCAGGTCTCGCACCCAACGCAATTGTCATTGTCAACAACGGGTTTGCCCCTGAATTTCTCAAAGGGTATATGAGCCTCGGCCGGAAATTTTGAGGTGTAAGCGGGAGTAAAAAGTGAAATAACAGCCTCCTTTAATTCTCTTATCTTTGGATATCTCATTTTACAGCCTCCTTATAATCATCTTTCACGGTCCTTTTGTCAAGTTTTGCACCAAAGCGGTACGCTCCTCTTATAAGAGCATGAGCTGCAACTGTGGCGCTGAAAAAGAGGATAGGGATTGCAATCAGTGCCTTTACTCCTCCCTCAATGAAACCGAAATGAAAAAATGCCCCGAGAAGTATGCTGCAGCACCCGAGGGTAGCGCACTTGGTCGCCGCCTGGAGCCTGTTGTAAACATCCGGAAGACGTATCAATCCAATACATCCGAAGATGTTGAATAACACGCCAATGCATATAAGGATTGTGGTGATCATATTATTCGTTTAGTTTCTTCCCGCTAAGGTATTTTGCCAGAGTCAGTGTTCCGATAAAGCTCAGAATGATCCAGGCAATTCCGATATCAAGAATGAATGATTTTCCGGTCTGAATTGCGATTATGGCGCATATCCCCACCACCAGGATTCCAAAAATATCGATCCCAACCATTCTGTCGGGAATTGTGGGCCCGCGAATGATCCTGTACAGACAGACAGTGCTCATGGCTATCTGAATGTAAAGCAGTATTGTAAGCAACTCGCTCATTCTGCAAACTTTTTTATATACTTTTCAAACAAACCGGTTATTATTCCGGTGTAAACAGCCGGATCCTCCGACTTTACATATATCCAGTGGATATAGAACTCATCGCCGATAAGATCGACGGTAATTGTACCGGGTGTCATTGTGATTGAATTTGCCAGCAATGTCCTTGCAAAATCAGACTTAAGTGTTGTTTTCACTTTAACTATCCCCGGCTTTATAGGCATTGAGGGATGTATAACCCTGTAGGCTACATCGAAATTTGCCTTGATGCATTCCCATATAAAGATCACCAGATACACAACAAACCAGTAATATCTTTTAGGTTCCAGGAATTTGCCAACATCAGTAAAATAGTAACGTGCAAATATTGCTGAGCATAGAAGGGATGCAACAGAACCGACTATCAGGTTCGGGATCGTGAAACTGAATGTAAGAAGCAGCCAGAAAATCAGCGACAATATGAATACCGTGATATACTTCATTTTAATTTCCAAGTATTATTGAAGAATATTTCAATGGATCAGTTAGTATATTTATTGCGGGTGTCAGCACGGCATCCCGGACTGCGGGAAAAGCCAGAAAACTCAGCAGTATGCAAAGCAGGCTCATTATAACCATACTGAATATCATCGGGAAGGGCACCTCCCTGATTTTTCTGTCATTCCTGCTCTCTTCCCTGTTGTAAAAGGCATATCTCTGGAATTTAAGGAACGATGCCAGCGTGATTATGCTTACAATAACCGCAAGAACGGCAAGCAGATAGAATTTGGCCATTATTGCTGCAACAATTATTATCAGTTTGCTGAAAAAACCATTGAAGGGCGGAATCCCAGATATCGACAGAGATGCTATAAATGATGTCGCAGAGGTCGCCGGCATTGACCTGCTCAATCCTCCCATTTCCTTAAGATCGCGCGTCCCGAGTGTATACTCGATAGCTCCGGCATTCAGGAATAGAAGTCCCTTGAAAGCCGCATGGTTGACAAGATGGAAAATTCCTCCGGCAACAGCCATTACTGCGATTTCTGAGCTCCCGCCGCGTGTAATCAGGATCATTCCCATTCCGACCGACAGGACAACATATCCCATCTGGCTTATGCTGTGATATGCAAGTAGTCTTTTGATATCCCACTGACCGATTGCAAGAAAAACTCCGATAACCATTGAAAGGGTTCCCAGGGTTGTTATCAGGACAGACATATTTTCGGTTAGTTCGAACATGTTGAAGAAGAGCCTGATTATAACATAAATGCCCACAGCTTTAATAAGCACACCCGAGAGCATTGCCGAAACAGGGGAGGGAGCTGATGAATGTGCATCGGGTAACCAGGCATGGAACGGGATAATAGCAGCCTTGAGTCCGAATCCCGACAGCAGGATCAGCTGTACAAAAATATAGAATGACCTGTCGGAGCCTGCTTTGAGAACTTCCCGGATATCGGCAATGTTAAGTGTCTTTGTCTTCCAGTAGATAAGACCAATGCCGATGAGGATGAAGAAGGATGCCATGCTTCCAAGTACCTGGTATTTGAATGAAGCCTCCAGCTCGCTCTTTTCAACTCCGAATGCAACAAGTGCATATGCTGAAATTACCGAGATCTCGAGAAAGACGAAAATGTTGAATATGTCACCGCTGAGCACCACACCGTTCATTCCTGCAACCATCAGGCAGAAGAGAGCATAAAAGAAGTTTTCGGATGTATACCGGTTAATATATGAGATTGAATAGAAAACGGATAAAAAACCGACAATATTAATAATGCAGAGAACCAGCACGGTAAAACCATCCATTACCATGTATATTCCTATCGGGATCCTGTTTACCGGCTCCCAGCCCCCGACTTTACAGAGTGATGGATTTTCTCCCGTTGTTATAAGCGAATAGACGCTGAAAACCGCAAGTGCGAAGAGCAAAATTGCCGCAAGATATTTGTTCAGATTTGGGATAAACCTTCCAAGGATCATTATTAAAAATGCTCCGGAAAGTGGAATAACAACAAATAGCGGTATCAACGGATTCATGATTTATCCTCTTAAACTTTTTATTTCCCTTATATCAAAGGTCCCGTACTTCCTGTAAAGCCTGATTATTACGGCCATTAGCATGGCGGTGGTGGCCAGTCCGATCACGATCGCAGTAAGAACAAGGGCCTGCGGCAACGGATCGACATATGTCTGGGCCGGATTGGCAGGATCCACAATCGGAGCAACTCCGCCATCGACATATCCAACGAGCGCGAAGAACAGAAATGTACTAAACTCCATAATTGTCAAGGAGATGGCAATCTTGATCAGGTTTCGCCTTGTGATCACGCCATAGAGCCCGACAAGAAACAATACAAAACACAACAGGTAGACTATCATTCCGATGTTTCTTCTTTAAATATTACCAGAGCCAGAAATATTGTAAGAATCGAGGAAGCTACTTCGATCCCTATAAAAATATTGTAGAGCGGCAGCATCCCTGCACTCACAAGTTCGCCGGGGTTCCCTTTTGGCATCCAGTTGTGAAAAAATATTTTCGTTCCCAACAGCAAACCCGAAACCGTAAGAAAAACCACAACAAGGATCGCAAGATTCTCATAAAGTGTCGATCCAGCCTCTTCTTTCGTAAGGTGGATGAAGTCGCTTCCGAAAGCCAGAATCAGCAGAATAAAGGAACCTGCCAAAATAACACCTCCGGCAAAACCCCCTCCGGGCGTCAGATGTCCGTGAATTATGACATAAATGCCATATAGAAAAACCATACCAGCAATCAGCTGCGTGGTCTTCTTCACTATGACTGTCATTCCTTTCATTTGTTAAAAATTAATCATTTAATTACCGTCATTGCGAGGTGTCATCCCGCCCAAGCGGGATGACGACGAAGCAATCCTTTACTTTTTACCCCTAATTCTTAATATAGTCAGCACCCCCAGCACCGCCGTTACCAGCACTGTACCCTCCCCGAGGGTATCATATCCCCTGAAATCAAACACAATACCCGTTACGAGATTGACACTGCCTGTTCGTTCAACTGCCCCTTCTATGTAGGGCCCGGCCATCCGCAGTGACCCAGAACCGAATACATCAAGAGTCTCAATCGATATTTTGAAGAAGTAAAACAGCACAATTATTATCAGTATACTTGTTACCATCGACACATATCCCTGTCCATCGGGCCTGGAGTATTTCTCCTCACGTGAACTGTCGAGCACTACAGCAACCATGATTATAAGTGTAATTGTCTCAACAACTATCTGAACTATAGCCAGATCAGGAGCCTTAAGCAGAAGGAAGCAGATAACCAGTCCGTAACCGACAATACCGCAGGCTATTACAGCCGACAGAAGATCCTTTGCATGGATGGCATACAGTGCTCCTATTATCATTAGTCCGGTTATTATGGATATTGCAATTTCCATGAAAGTTGTTTTATTTATAACATTATAAGCAACATTATAATCAGACCCGCGCAAACCCAGATAATATATCCTGAAAGTACTCCGTTGTGAGCCTCGCTCAGCTGGTGACTCACCCACAGGACAAACCTCTTTGAAAGATCATAAATGTCAAACCATTTCTTTTCCGCATTTTTATACATCCACGAAAAGATCTTAAGCTCACTTATGGTCTTGTAGAATTCAATGGTCGGATAACCGGTCTCATCCTGGAGTTTTTCCCCTCCTATAAAACTCTCGCCGGTCCTGAATCTCTTAAGGCCGGTTGCAAGATAAATTATTGTTCCAAGGATAATGGAGACCAGCACCAGAATCGAAACAAGCGATGAATTCCAGAATCCTGTGAACTGGAATTCACCTGTTACCGGCATAAATACCTTTGGTACAATAGTATTGGTTGCTAAAATCCCAAATACAATGCAAAATAATGCGAGAATTATTAATGGTAACCACATTAAAACAGGAACCTCCTTAATATTTGCAAATTCTGGTTTGCTGCGACTAAGAAATATCCCTCCGATCAGTTTTATAAAACTGGCAAGTGTAAGAGCTGATCCAAGAACAGCAAATCCAAGCCATAAAATCCAAAGTTTATTTGGAAGATCCGATCCGATACCGAAATCTATTATTCCCTGATAAATCATCCATTTTGAAGCAAAACCATTTAAAGGAGGTACTCCGGATATAGAAATGGCAAAAATCAGTGCTGAAAAGAATGTTAATGGCATTATTTTCGATAGACCGCCAAGATCGTCGATATTTTCTTTGCCGGTCCTGTATTCAATACATCCTGCTGAAAGTAATAATCCGCTCTTGTACAAAGCGTTGTTAATCATATGAAATAATCCGGCAGCAATTCCTATGGGTGAACCAAGCCCCAATCCAAGAATCATATATCCTACCTGCGACACTGCGTGAAACCCAAGAAGGCGTTTATAATTATGCTGTACAAGAGCCATCATCACAGCACTGATTATGGTTATCACTCCAACAGAAAGGAGAAGTAAAGTCAGCCATTTATTGAGTATGAACATTCCACTTGTCAGTCTTACAAGGAAATATATTCCCAGCAGTTTGTCAAGTGATGCAGGTAAAAGGGCTGATGAAGATGCAGGAGCATTCTGAGTATAATCCGGAACCCAGGTATGAAAAGGAAAAGCTCCTGCTTTTGTAAAACTGCCGATCATCAAAGCCAAAAAAGCCGTAACTGATAAAACATTATCGGTGGGTAATGATGTCGCGCTTATATTTAATGACCCGGTTAACCGCCATATTAATGCAATGCCTATTAACATTATTGAATCGGATGCACCGATCAGTATCAA
>DAIUKI010000080.1:0-9129 GCA_036848255.1 Bacteroidales bacterium
GATAAATATAATCATGGCTTGTGTTCTGGTTATTGGACTTGCAGCCTCTTGCGGATCAAAAGGTAAAAAAGTTGAAAAAGCTGAAAAAGCTCCTGATCCCAATGAGGGTTGGACCGTATTGTTTGACGGAACTTCAACTGCCGGCTGGAGAGGTTATGACACAACAGCTTTCCCTTCCAGAGGATGGGAAGTAGTTGATGGTACTTTACATTGCATAGGCTCAGGTGCCGGCGAAGCTGGCGGAGCAGGTGGCGGCGATATAATCTATGACAAGAAGTTCGGCAATTTTGAACTATCACTTGAATGGAAAATATCTGAAGGGGGAAACAGCGGAATATTTATTCTTGGACAGGAAATCCCGGGTGAGCCAATTTATATGTCTTCTCCTGAAATGCAGGTCCTCGACAATGACAAGCATCCTGATGCCCTTCTTGGTACAAACGGAAACCGCAAAGCAGGATCCCTTTATGACCTTTTACCAGCTACTCCACAAAACACAAAACCTGTGGGTGAATGGAATCAGGTCGGTATCCTGTGCTATCAGGGGACAGTTGTATACAAGCAGAACGGTGCAAATGTTGTTGAATTTCACCTATGGACCGATGCATGGAAAAACATGGTTGCAAACTCAAAATTCAAGGACTGGCCCAATTTTGTCAATCCTGCCAAAGAAGGTTATATAGGCCTTCAGGACCATGGAAACGATGTATGGTTCAGGAATATCAAGATCAAGGAAATGTAACATGGTAGGGGCGTTGCATGCAACGCCCCTACCACGTGGGTTATATAGAGCCAGGTCTCAGACCTGGCTCTACTATTTTCCGGCCCAATCCGATCTCCTCTGCCACCTCTCTCATACCCATTATGCAATCGGTTATCAGTTCATCGAGACTGATGCCAAGCATTGCCGCTCCTTTTTCAATCACCGACCTGTCGACACCTGCCGCAAATCTCTTATCGTTCCATTTCTTTTTAACCGATCTGACCTCCAAATCAAGAACACTTTTCGACGGCCGAACAAGTGCACTGGTGGCTACAAGTCCCGTAAGTTCATCCACTGCATAGATAGTCTTTTCCAACAATGACAAGGGTTCAACATCCGTCGCAAGCTCCCATCCATGGCTTAATACTGCCCTGATATACTCTTCGGGCCAATTGTTTTCCCTGAGTATCTTTTCAGTCATTTTGCAATGCTGTTCCGGATACATTTCATAATCCAGATCGTGTACCAGCCCTATGATTCCCCACTTATTCTGATCTTCACCTGCTTTTCGTGCCATGTATTTCATAACTCCTTCCACAGCAAAAGCATGTTTTAACAGGCTTTCTGACTTATTGTATTTCTTCAGGAGCGTAATCGCCTGTTCATGCGTGGGAATTCCGTCACTCATTTAAATTATTGTCTAAGTTTTATCAGGGGATAAGCTTTTGAAAAGGTTCCTCCATGAATATTCAGAATGTAAAGGGCGGGACCAAGCTTAAATGTATTTATAAGAATCTGGTTTTCTCCCTCAGTCATTGGTTCATCGGCGCTATAAACCTGCATGCCGGCTACATTGGATATTGTAACCCGGATTGTCTTGTCGGACTTTGAATTTATAATAATGTTCAGGTGGTCGTTGAATGGATTTGGGAAAATTGTTACGGATTCTTCAATTTCGGTATTCACAATACTTATTATTAATGTGTCATTGAGCAGGTAATCATCACTATTTTCATATCCGAAGACAGTCAGGTTGTAGATCCCGCTCAAATCCATATCGGCCCGTCGTTCGAAATCAACAGTGACTGAATCCTGGTTGGGAACCAGAATATCATCAAAATGCTGGACGACAGGCATCCTGTTATTGATCGAATAGGCAAGATTAAATCCGTTCAAAGTATCCCTTCCCGTGTTAAGGACCTTTACTGAAACAACTTCCTGCCCGTAAATCTCCTTTTGCACCGGGGAAACGATCCTGGCCGTTTCAATATCTTTCTGGATATAATCGACCTTTACCGAACCCGAAAAATCAATAAGGTCGATCCATGCACCATCAGCTCCCTGTGAAACGGAGTTGTCCTTATTGAATGACCATTCCAGGATGTTCAGACCGGCAGGAACCGGAACTGATTTGATCTCCCAGCCGGATTCACCTGATTTCCTGACTATTTCCGTGTCATTCAGCCTGAAGAGGAAATAATCATAGTTGGGTTCAGAGGAGACTTTGAAGTAAAATTTAACTGTATCCGGATTGGGGAAAAATGTTCTCATTTTCAGAGAGGTACTGGCATTATGGCTTATCGCGCCTGACCTGGCTGAAAGATTTCCATCGATTGAATTTGTTTCTGTTATTATCCATGGTTTTACGCTCTGGTTAATCCATGGGAATACCCTGAAAGTTGATGACTCAAAGCTTTCCCTGATCCTGCCAACTCTGAATAAAAAGTTCTTATTCACGATAAACGGAGTACAGTCGAGAGTCGACAATAATGAGATATATTCCCCATATTGTGCCGATTCAGACAGGCTTACAACCACAGGTATTTCCGATATTTCACCGAACTGAAGAGTCCCCGATTTGATATTGTGATCAATAATTTCAAGCTCAGGCTGCTGGCTTTCTATAATGAGTTGTCCGGAAGTGCTGCTGCTTCCCCTGTTCATTATCTGGAAAATGAGACTGAAACTCTCTCCAGGTTCGGCCACAAAATTATTATTGCCATAAACCGAATCATCAATTGTACAATTTATAATTTCGAGCTTTGGTGCATGAACGGTAATGTCGATTTTGTATTTCTTCTCAGTGGCATTATCCTTCAAAGTCAGGTCGATTGTGAATATTCCCAAATCAGGGATATTGTCATTAAGAGTCAGCTGAAGAATATTGTCAAGAATTACTTCCGATTTTCCGGGTAGCGTACCAACAACGGCATTTAAATTATTAATTGTGACCCATGGTGATGTTGATGAAATCGAGGCAGTCAGATTTGAGGCGCTTGCCAGCCCGAGGTTGCTGATTTTCAGTTTCAGGTAAAAGGATTCGCCATAATCTGCTACACCGTTATTGTTTCCCGGGATGTCATTGATCCCCGAAGATGAAAGATTGATGAATTCCTTATTGGTAACAGCGAAATAAATTGTTTTGATAAGCGGCTTTTTGTTCTGGCCGGTAATTACCACAAGGCAAGAATCACCTGCCATAGCTGGGAAATCCAGAACAACAGATCCTGAAGGACTTGCAAATGAAGCATCCCAGAGATTTTCAAAATCAGAAACTGCAATATATGCGAAGGGATCAATTGTCAGTGACCATGAACTCATTCCTCCCGGGAGAGTGTCCGGGAGCGGGAATGTAAATTCTCCAGGCGTTCCTATCACCGGAATTACACTCGGATCGCCAAGCACAGCGTACGTCTCCCAGTAGTATTTCTTTTTAAGGGAAGGAGTGGAACTGACCGCCAGATTTCCGGCAAAGTTGACCTGTCCCATTGTAATATACCAGTCAGAAGGGGATTCGCCGTGAGTGTGAAACAACCTGTCGAGGGCCCCAAGTCCTGTTTCGGAATACTTTGGATCGGAATTCGGGGTTCCGGATCCAATGGCCCAGGCAAAGTCCTCATCCCAGAAGGAATCATTTGTACAGCCGATGAACCCGATAGCCCCCTTTCCGGATGCCAGCGACATTTTATTTCCAAATGAGGCGGTATCGTTGAATTGCGCGGTTCGGCATGCATTGCTTATTATAAAAGGATACATGCTCTTATTTGTGAGGTTCTTTACATCCGGTGACTTGATGTCAATATGCATCCAGCCGGCCGATGTTCCATGTCCCGTGTAATTAATGAACGAGAGTCCTTCAGAGATCAGCCTCATTACTGAGTCCTTCTTTGTATGGCTATCAGGATAGTAGAAATGGAATTCATTTATCTTATTAGCAGGAGTGAGGTAATTTGTGATGGCATATTTTATCTGTCCGTTCATGTAGCTGGCATAACTTGCGTCCTTCCCTGCAAGAGAAAGAGCTTTTGAATAGAATTTATTTGTATCGGCAAACTGGAACTTTTCGTATTCCAGGATCTTTTCGACAAACGACTTTACCGAAGTGGTGTCTTTAACCGGAATCCTTCCGATATACATGTCAGGAATATAATCACCGTTGCCGTCAAACTCACCATAATACATGTCTGTAATGTTCCCGGTTCCATAATACGGAATTTTCGCGACATCACCGATAATGAGAAGATATTCAGGTGGATGTCCGTCGGCAGATGAAGCCGAATAAATATTGGAAATGGATTGCTTCAGCTCAGTGAAATCGCTTCCTCCCATCCCTTCCCCGTAATACAGAACCTCAAGCCTGAATCCTTTTTGCATTTTCCACTTGTAAAATGGCTCAAGAAAATCCCTGAATGTTGTATCGGTGAGAATGATCATTTCCACAGGCTGATCAGAATATCCCGTAATAAGGTCCTCAGGGTAAAAGTTTAACACACCCTTGTCAAATGTCTCATTAAAAAGGACAGATTCGGAAGGGGAAGACTTGGAGTAGCTTCTGATATCAGCCGAAAATATTATCTCGATTCTCATTGAGGTTATAACCTCCAGATAATTTGATCCCGGATTGTACGAAACAGGAGAGATCAAAAGGCTCGACAGGTTTTTACCACGCATTTTACCTATTGATTCGATCCTGACAGTGTCTTTTTCAATGGTCCCCCGTTTTTTATATAATTCCCTGTCAATTACAAATTCCTGCTTCTGAGGATCTTTCTGCTTTGTTTCACCATGCTGGGAAGGGAAGAGGATTCCTTTCAGATCACTCATTGAAGGATTAATGTTTGATGATTCAACATTTGAAATATTGATCTGATAGCTTGCGCCATCCGGGATGCTTATAAGCCGGCTTAAAAGAGGAAGCTCGGGCTTTCCCGGATCTCTTGAATTTGTATGACCTGGCGCCGAGATCCTGTAAAAGGTTCCACTGTCATTGATAAAGTTATCAATGGTAAGCTCTGGTAATCTGTAGTTTATAATGATCGAACGCTCTCCGGCAAGCATAAAATCATCCTTTAGGTCCCCGTTGAAACGGTACCTGACACTATTCCCTGTCTGCCCTGAAGCAGAGATTGTAAATAACAGGAATCCAAATAATATGTCGAAAAGCTTACTCTTCCCTAAATACATCAATGTTAATTAATTAACACTGTAACCTAAATTCTGGCTCAAAGATATTCAATATTTCATACCTTATGAGACAATAATTTAAAATATGATTAACAGTTCTTTATCATATGTTAACAATCAGTAGAGGTTCTGGTTCACAAGGTTATGGTATTTCAAGGGTCAGATTGGCCCTGGTTTAAATAATATTAACATAAAATCTAAGGGCACTTGATTTCGAATAAACCAAATATTTGTATATTGGGATCTTGATAAAAAAGAAAAATCAGGTTAATCGTCTGGTAATGAAATCTATACTTATAACCTTAATATTTTTAGCTATGACTGCTCCGGTTTTTTCCCAGGATCTGCCGGAAGTTGACAGGATAAGCACTTCGGCAGGTGATGTTGAAATTTATTTTATCGGGCATGGTTCCCTGATGTTCAATGTGGGTGATTTTGTAATTCATATTGATCCAGTCAAAAGTTCAGGAAAATATGATAAACTTCCCAAAGCCGACCTGATACTGGTCACTCATGAACATTACGACCACCTTGATACCAGTATGATCGCTGCTCTGCGAAAACCAGGGACAGTAATGTTCTGCAATAGCGCCTCCGCCTCCAGGGTAAGCTGGGCACGGCCCATGAAACCCGGTGACGTGAAAACAACGGGTGCCATAACCATCGAAGCGGTCGCTGCCTATAATATCGTAAATGAACGGTCAAAGGGCCAGCCTTTCCATCCGAGGGGAGTGGGTAATGGTTATATTTTAAAAATCGGGGATAAGAATTTCTATATAGCCGGTGATACGGAGAATACGCCTGAAATGAAAGCATTGAAAGGTATTGATATAGCTTTCCTTCCAATGAACCTCCCTTATACAATGACGTCTGAAATGGTTGCAGATGCTGCCAGATCGTTCAGGCCCAAGGTTTTGTATCCTTATCATTTCGGAGACACCAACACAAATGAAATTAAAGGATTATTGAAAGGTACAGGAATAGATGTAAGAATCAGAAACATGAATTAGGCAGAAACAGGTAATAATCGATTGAAATAGACAAAAACAGGAAGACGTATGAAAAACATAAACAGAAGAGGGTTTCTTAAAACAGGTATAGCCGGAGCTGCAGGAATAGCTTTGGCCCCGGCTGTAATTCCGCCTTTCGAACAGGACGTGAATGGAAATATTATTTACCGTACTCTGGGAAAAACCGGTATGAAGGTTCCAGTTATCTCCTTTGGGGTGATGCGTGCCGATAATCCGGGCTTATGTAAAGCTGCCTATGAGAAGGGTATAAGATTTTTTGATACCGCAAACGGTTACCAGAATGGCAACAATGAAACAATGCTGGGAAATCTTCTTAAAAATTATTCCAGGGATTCTTTTTATCTGGCAACAAAAGTCAAAGCCGCAGGAATGTCAAGGGAAGGATTGCCAACGGCTGAGACCACAGCTGAAGATTTTCTTACTAAATTCAGTACGAGCTTATCACGACTTCAGATGGATTATGTTGATATTCTTTATGTCCACGACATCAGCAACCCGGAATATCTGGGATTCAAACCCATTTTAAATGCTGTGAAGAAACTCAAAAAGGATGGAAAAATCAGGTTTATGGGATTTTCGACTCACAGGAATGAGGCTACTGTCATAGATGCTGCTGCTTCAACCGGTGACTGGGATGTAATCCTGACCTCATACAATTATCAGCAGGCTTACCGTAAGGAGCTTGATGCTGCGGTCCATAAGGCTGCTGAAGCCGGAATTGGCATCGTTGCAATGAAAACCCTTGCCGGGGGAGGATTCCTCGACAAGGAAAAAACAAAGCCGATGAATACTGCTGCCGCCATAAAGTGGGCTTTGTCTAACCCCGATATTCATACAACGATTCCCGGGATGACTCAATTTGACCAGCTCGATATAAACGTGAAGCTGCTTACCGATATAACACTGACCGATCAGGAGAAAAAGGATATCCTTATCGCCAGCGCCCAACCCGGACTGTTCTGTTCAGGCTGTCAGGAGTGTCTGTCCTCGTGTCCGCTCAAACTCTCTGTGCCTGATCTGATGAGGGCATACATGTATACTTATGGTTACTCCAGTCCTGCTCAGGCACAGTCGCTTCTTTCTGAGCTCGGATATGGAGATGATCCCTGTGGTACCTGCAATGGAACCTGCCGCGTTAAATGCTCCAGAGGTTTCGATGTGAGGGAAAAAATTACCGATATATCGAGACTTGTAAATGTCCCGTCTGGATTTCTGGCCTGACATTTTCAAGCTGTAAAATATGATTCTTATGTTAAACAGAATTATTCCTTTCCTGGCAATTGGATTTTTATCCACTGCTTCGTTGGCTCAGGATATTGTTTTTCCTCAGCTTCCCGGATATAAAATAAAAACCGATTATCCCGTTTATGAGCCCGAAAATCTCTGGGATTTCATAAACGGAGCCGCCGACAATTATCTTGCATACGGATTTGTCGATCTTCATGTTGCCGAATATAAAAAAGGCAAGGCTGTAATAAAGCTTGAAATATACAGGCACAGCGACAATACGATGGCATTTGGGATCTATTCATCAGAACGTTCACCATCGTTCAGATTTGTTGAACTTGGAGCGCAGGGATATATTGCCGATGGTTCAATAAACTTCTTCAAAGGCAATTACTATGTGAAGATAAGGACATATTCAAAAAAGGAAAATGTTTTGAAGGCTGAAGAACTGCTCGCAAATCGTGTAGCTTCAACTCTTACAGGCAACGACGTAATGCCTGCGATGCTCCTTCAGTTTCCCTCCGATGGAAAAAAAGCCAACGAAGAGACCTACATAAACGAAAGTGTACTTGGCCATAGTTTTTTGAATAGGGCATTCAAGGCAGTTTACCAGACCGGCTCTGATGAATTCGCAATTTATTTGTCTGAAGGCAGCACTCCTGAAGAGGTAAAGAAAACTGCCGAAACATATATTGCTTCAACAGGAATTACTTCAGTTGAAACAAGCGACAGCAAATTCATGATCAATGACGGGTACAACGGCACAATTTTTCTTGCCTGGAAAGATAAAAGGATCGTCATAATATCTGGTCTGGCAAAAGACCAGGCCGGTCTGGCTGATAAATTTACTACTGAAATACTCAAATAAGAGTTAAAATCCGGATCTTCAATTTGTCGGCCTACACTGCCAACTATCTGAGGGGCAATGGGCTGTTTGCCATTTCTGCAACCGTAATAAACAACAACCGAGCAATATCTTCCATAATCTCAGGTTTGATTATGTCAGGATTATCCTGAGGGACATGATAATAATTTACGGATCCAAAGGTTGAGAAGCTTAAAGATGGGACTCCTGCCCGGAGCAGTATGGCTGCATCAAGGCGGGGTCTCCCCAGATTTGAAAAGGAACCCGAAATAATCGTTCGGTGTATATATTTCTTATTTGCATCCTCAATAAAAGAATACAGAACGGGAAAATCCTTTCCGGCAGCAGCATTAATTGATTGACCAATACCTACTCCGTCCATATTTAGTAAAATGCTATTTCCCAGTGAAATAACTGGGTTTGCAACAAATGCCTTCGAACCAAGCAATCCCTGCTCTTCCGATCCGAAAGCAACGAACAAAACTGACCGCTTCAGGGGGATCTTATTTTTGGCAAGAGCTTTTGCCACTCCCATCATAACGGCAACCGCAGAAGCGTTATCATTTGCACCCGGTATCAATTCATAACACAATCCAAGGTGGTCGAGATGAGCACCTATAATAATATACTCTTTGCTAAGTTCAGGATCAGACCCTTTCAATAATCCGATCACATTGCTTCCCCTGCCTTCAGGAAAATGGATGGTGCTCATTTTGATAGTCACCATTTTTCCGGTACTGAACGATTGCGGTTTAAGGGTTTTATTAATATTGGTAACAATTTCAATGTGTTCTTTGCCAATTCCTGAAAACATATCCTTTACTACCGAGTCTCCTACA
>DAIUKI010000081.1:0-9123 GCA_036848255.1 Bacteroidales bacterium
AACCCCGGCCTTCAGGCCGGGGTAAAAGATAAAAACTGGTTTGGACTTTAGTCCTGATTTTTTTTACCGAATTGTGTTTATTAAAATATATTCCTATTATTGCAAAAGCATTTAAGCCATTAATCAGTCTTCAGACTATTATTTATGGATAATTCAATAGCCCTTCTGTCAGTTACTGCCGTTTCGCTCGGATTTATCCATACAATTCTGGGTCCCGATCACTATCTGCCATTCATAGTGTTGAGCGAAGCCAGGAAATGGACCACAAAAAAGACGATGTTTATTACATTTTTATGCGGTCTGGGTCATGTTTTAAGCTCGGTGATTCTTGGTCTGGTTGGAATAGCAGTTGGAATTTCAGTCAACAGGCTTGTTGCCGTCGAATCGTTCAGGGGAAATATTGCTGCCTGGCTCTTCATTGCCTTCGGGATTGTTTATATGATTATAAGCATTCGAAGTCTGTACAGGAAGAGAAAACATACCCATACTCATTACCATATCGGAGGCGACAAACACCTCCATGAGCATAATCATATTGAAGAACATACCCATGTTCATGAAACTGATAAGGCCAAAACCACACCATGGATCCTTTTCCTGATCTTTGTGTTCGGTCCGTGTGAACCACTGATCCCGATACTGATGTACCCTGCCGCTGAAAACAATATTCCGGGAGCAGTGGTGGTCTCTCTCCTGTTTTCAGTTATTACAATTGCCACTATGATGGGGATCGTTCTGGCATTCAAACTGGGGCTGAGCAAGATAAACCTCAAGCCTGTTGAGAAGTACAGCAATCTGATTGCCGGAGCAATGATATTTTTCTCCGGTATTGCTATCCGTTTCCTTGGTCTTTAACCGGTTATTCGGACACCTGCCTGAATAGCAGGTTTACATCCGGGTCAGCCGTTAACTCCTTTAGTTCTCCCGTTTTTAATGTCAGTTTTGTTACCCTTTCCGATATTTCAACATTTTTCCTGACTATTCCCTCCTGTGAATCAATTAACAGATCCAGTGGAAACCTGTAAAGAAATTCCTGCTTCTGTTCGATAGTTATTTCAGTATTCCCCGTCCTTTTTGAAGGGGCAGCTGAAATCTTAAGTTCAGGCTGGCCGGCTATATAAAGCCACTGGTAAAAGAAACCGCCGAGGTCTTTTCCGCTGACCTCCTCCATCACTTCCTCAAAATGGGAGGTTAGTGCATTATTATTCCTGTATTTCTCATAGAACGATCTCATTCCTTTCCAGAAAATCTCATCACCAAGCTCATTTCTGAGCATATGGAGAACCCAGGAGCCTTTCTGGTAGGAATTCGGACTAAGCAATCTCATAAGGTTCGTTATTGTGGTATCGATAACCGGGCGTGAAGACTTCAGAAAATACCTGATAACCTGGTCGCGGTCAGCTTTCATCTCCTTAGCAAGGATTTCCCTTCCATAGTTCTTCTCCATATAAACCGAAGTCAGGTATGTTGCAAACCCTTCACTCAGCCATACATGGTGCCAGTCGCTTTCTGTCACGGAATTGCCAAACCACTGATGCGCCACCTCATGAGCGATAAGTCCCTCAACCCTGCCTTTGCCTGTTACCGAATTCTCGCTGTAAAAAATAGTACCGGCATTTTCAAGTCCCCCGAATATTGTTTTTGACTGTACATTCGCCAGCTTCTCATAAGAATAGGGTCCTATAAGTTCGCTGTAAAAACTCATGGATTTTGTTGCTATCGCATAATCATTATACCCTTCTTCCCTGTTTTCCTTAAAGACATAGGTCCAGACAGGTATGTTTTCAGGGGTGCCTTCAAGCCTGAAATCGAACTCACCAGCGGCGAAAGCCATTACTTTAACCGGAATTGGGACCTCCTCTTTCCAGTGACTAAGTTTTATCTCCCCCGGTAAATGGCGCTCTTCAGTCATAGATCCGCTTGCTATCACCTCATAATGAGCCGGGGCTATTATAATGAAATCAACAGTCGCCTTGTCGTAGGGATGATCAATACATGGGACATAATTATTTGCCCTGTCGGGCCAGTGATCAGAAAAGAAAGACCTGTTGCCAAATTTGTTTTCTGATATTATAAGTCCATCAGCAGGAATGCCATGATATTTTATTTTCAGGATACTCCCGGAGCCTGTAGTTATAGTCCTGTCAACCGTTATCCTCAGCTTGTTTAGTGTGTGAGTCCATTTAATTCCGTATTCATTGATGGATGCAGAGTCGATAACCATTCCCTCACCATCATCCCCGATGCTCTTCAGGTCAAATTCCATAAATGATAAATCACCTCTGAAGCTCATTGAAATTGCTGCCTCTCCGTATATAATATCACTTGTATCAGAGATCGAAATCCTGAATGTATAATTCAGCACATCAATTAATGGATTTCTTTTATACCTGTCATCAGCAGATAAATGAACTACTGATAAGAGGAACAGTAAAATAGTGAAGATCTTTTTCATGGGTCCTGGAATAAATCTTTAAAGTTAAGAATAGAATTTTACTTGATCTTTTCAATATTTAATTAATGAGATATACCCCCTTTCTTATTTCCCCCAAGGGGAGGCTGGAGCGTTAAGAAATAGCCTTGTAGGCTATTTTAGCGAACAGGCCGGTTTGCCGCGATGGCCATCCCTGCAATCTGGCTCCTTCGCTAAACCAGCCCACCGGGCTGGTTCTAAACGCTCGGCCCTCCCCGTGAGGGAAGGTTGGGAAGGGGGTATGAATTTGGGTTATATCAGATCATTCCTCACCCGCAACTTGCTTTTATTTGCATTAAATTATTAGCTTTGCAAAAAACAGATGTCAGCTGATGAATTACGATTACAATACCCAGCGAAAACGAATGGCCCTTCCTGAATATGGCAGGAATGTCCAGAAAATGGTTGATCATATTAAGACCATTGAAGACAGGGATGAAAGGAACCGTGCTGCCAAGACAATAATCCAGATCATGGGAAATCTCAATCCCCAGATTCGTGATATCGGAGATTTCAAGCACAAGTTGTGGGACCATCTTTCGATAATTGCCGATTTTAATCTTGACATTGATGCCCCGTTCCCACCTCCGGAGGCTTCCAAATTTATTGAAAAGCCGCAACAGATTCCATACAGGCAGGGGGATATAAGATATCTGCACTATGGCCGTATTATCGAACTTATGATCGATGCCGCATCCGAGATGGATGATGGTGTGGAAAAGGAATATCTGACCAACCTCATCGTCAACCAGATGAAGAAATCGTACATCACCTGGAACCGCGGTCAGGTAAGCGATGAGGTGATAATCGGCGATATGAAGCTCCTGTCGCGCGGCAGGCTGAAAATAACCGACGGCATCAGGATACTAGAAGTCAGGGAACTGGTTCCTCCGGTCAAGAAGAAGCCACAGCAGAGCAGACCCCACGGAAAACAGCAAAATAAACCATTCATAAGGAAAAAAGTACATAACCGCCATTAATGGGTAGTTTTATTGTTCAGGGAGGGAAATCGCTGAAGGGTGAAATTACTCCCCAGGGAGCAAAAAATGAAGCTCTTCAGATTATCTGTGCAACTCTTCTGACACCCGAAAAAGTTACTGTCAGCAATATTCCGGACATCAGTGATGTCAATAACCTCATTGAGCTTTTAGGCTCCCTTGGCGTTAAAATCACAAGGGAAAGCGGATCAGAGATCTGTTTTGAAGCCGGGAAAATCGATCTCAGCTACCTTCAGACAGCCAGTTTCAGAACTCAAAGTGCCAGTCTGCGGGGTTCTATCATGATAGTGGGTCCTCTTCTGGCAAGGTTTGGAACCGCTTTTATCCCGAAACCGGGCGGAGACAAAATAGGACGCCGGAGAGTTGACACTCATTTTACAGGCTTTCAGAAACTTGGAGCCAGGTTTGAATTCGATACACTGGATCCTTTCTATAAGGTAGAGGCACAATCATTATCCGGCGCCTATATTCATCTTGATGAAGCGTCGGTAACCGGAACGGCAAACATAATAATGGCTGCTGTTCTGGCAAAAGGCAGGACCACCCTCTATAATGCCGCATGTGAACCCTACATCCAGCAGCTTTGCCGGATGCTGGTCTCAATGGGGGCCAGGATCGACGGGATAGGATCCAATCTCCTTTATATCGACGGGGTCAGGGAACTTGGCGGATGTCGTCACAGTATCCTGCCTGATATGATCGAAATAGGATCATTTATTGGACTTGCCGCAATGACCGGATCTGAGCTGACAATAAAAAATGTTTCATATGATAACCTTGGAATTATACCCGATGCTTTCAGGCGTCTCGGGATCAGGTTCGAAAGAAATGCTGATGATATATGCATTCCTGCCCAGGAGCATTATGAGATAGAAACATTCATCGACGGATCCATAATGACGATAGCCGATGCGATCTGGCCGGGCCTCACACCTGACCTTCTGAGTGTTTTTCTTGTCACTGCTACACAGGCAAAGGGAGCCGTGCTGATCCATCAGAAGATGTTCGAGAGCCGCCTCTTCTTCGTTGATAAGCTTATAGATATGGGAGCTCAGATAATTCTGTGCGACCCTCACAGGGCAACTGTCATTGGCCTCAATAAAATGATAAAACTGAGAGGCACGACGATGTCATCACCCGACATCAGAGCCGGGGTGGCTTTGCTTATCGCCGCTTTATCGGCCGAGGGCAAAAGCGTGATCCACAATATTGAACAGATCGACAGGGGATACCAAAACATTGATACGCGCCTAAATGCCCTGGGGGCGGATATTATAAGGGTCTGACGATGTATTATTTATGACGTTCTATAGGCGATATAAAAAAATCAAATCTTACATCGCCTATCGCCTGTAATACATAATACATTCCTTCCTGTCAATTTGTCAATCATTTCCCCTTGGCAGCAATTTTGATAATCAAAGAGTAATAATTGGAAAAATTTCGCAATGATGGTTAAGAAAAGGTTTTTTGATACAGATACCTGGAAAGATAAAAATGGTACAGAAACAACTGAAAATAAAGATAATGTAGCTAATAAACCCAAAGAGAACGAAAAAACTGAGGGGTCAATAGTCGATGAGGTGACAGAAGAGAAACCATCGGAAACAGAAGCCGGAAAAGAACAGGTACCTGACAAAACATTACATGAAGGGAATGTTCTACTGGAAAAACTGGCAGAGATGCAGGACAAATATCTGAGGCTATCGGCTGAATTTGATAATTACAGGAAACGGACCCTCAAAGAGAAAATGGATATATCAAAATATGCGGGGGAAGAGCTTCTCAGGGATATACTCCCTGTTATGGATGATTTTGAAAGGGCAATAAGGCATATTGAAACCTCAGGAAATACGGAAGGGATAAAAGAAGGAATGGACCTTATCTATTTAAAACTTTCCGATTTTCTCAAACGAAACGGTGTTAAGGAGATTGAATCTCTCAATGCTGATTTCAATGTGGATCTTCACGATGCAACGGCAAAGGTCCATGTTCCGGAAGAAGACAAAAAGGGGAAGATAGTGGAAGTTCTCATGAAGGGCTATTTTCTGAAAGATAAGGTATTAAGGCATTCAAAAGTTGTTATAGGAGAATAGTATAAATTGCTTCAATAATTCCTGGAAATCAGGAAAAAATGAACCAGGGATGGAAAAAAGAGATTACTATGAGGTGCTTGGCGTTTCGAAGGAATCTTCGAAGGAGGAAATAAAGAAAGCTTACAGGAAGCAGGCATTGAAATATCATCCCGATAAGAATCCAGGGGATAAGAAGGCCGAAGAAAATTTCAAGGAAGCTGCGGCAGCCTATGAGGTTTTAAGCAATGATGAAAAACGTGCCAGATACGACCGTTATGGCCATGCAGGTGTCGGTGGAGCAGGAAACGGATTTGGCGGTTCAGGAATGACAGTGGAAGATATCTTTTCATCATTTGGTGATATTTTCGGTGATGCCTTTGGCGGATTCGGTGGATTCGGAGGTTCAAGACGCAGCAGCGGAAGAAGGATTAATAAGGGAAGCAACCTCAGGGTTAAGGTGAAACTCGACCTTCAGGAGATTTCGGCCGGCACCGAGAAAAAGATCAAGGTAAACAAATATGTGGCTTGCAGTACATGCAACGGGACAGGAGCAGCCGACCAGAACAGCACAACCACCTGTACTACTTGCAGGGGGTCAGGACATGTGACCCGTGTCACCAACACCCTGTTGGGCCAGATGCAGACAGCTTCAGTATGTCCTTCATGCAATGGGGAAGGCAAAACGATAACAAAGAAATGTCTGGCTTGTTATGGTGAAGGCATTGTCCAGAAAGAGGATATCATAAAGATAAATATCCCTGCAGGAGTGGCAAAAGGCATGCAGATGAACGTCGAAGGAAAAGGAAATGCAGCAAGGCGAGGAGGAGTGAACGGCGACCTGCTGGTCGTTATTGATGAGGAGGAACACCCCGACCTGATCAGGGAAGGGAACGACCTGATCTTTAATTTATTTATAAGCATCCCCGATTCAATACTCGGTACCCATGTCGAAGTTCCGACGGTAGAAAACAATGTAAAAATAAAGATAGAACCAGGTACACAACCGGGTAAGATTTTACGCCTGAGGGGAAAAGGACTACCCGAAGTAAATGGCTATGGCAGAGGCGACCTGCTGGTAAATGTCAACGTATGGATCCCTAAGAGCCTAACAAGGGATGAGATGAAGACAATTGAAAAGATGAAGGACAGCGACTCATTCATCCCCCGGCCCGACAAAGACGACAAGGGCTTCTTCGAAAGGATGAGGGGCTATTTTCAGTAGAAAAACCATAGAGTTTTATATATTTACACTTCTTAATTAAATATATCGAACTCTATGGCACTTTTTGAAGCATTAAACATCACTAAACAGTTCGGTACACAGTATGCACTTGATAATGTAAGCATCTCGGTACCCGAACAATGCATTTTCGGTCTGCTCGGACCGAACGGCGCCGGAAAAACAACCCTGATAAGAATAATCAACCAGATCACCGGCCCTGACTCAGGAGAATTATTTCTTAATGGCAATAAGCTCAAACCCGAGGATGTTATGTCAATCGGATACCTTCCCGAGGAGAGAGGATTATACAAGAAGATGAAAGTCGGGGAGCAGGCATTATACTTCGCTCAGCTTAAGGGCCTCTCAAAGGCCGAAGCAATGAGAAGGCTGAAATACTGGTTTAAAAAGCTCGATATAGTCGACTGGTGGGGAAAGAAAGTCGAGGAACTCTCAAAGGGAATGCAGCAAAAGGTTCAGTTCGCAACGACAGTCCTCCACGAACCCAAACTTCTGATCTTTGATGAGCCGTTTACCGGATTTGATCCCCTAAATACAAATGTCATCAAAAACGAAATTCTTTTTCTAAGGGAAAGAGGTGCCACTATTATATTTTCAACCCATAACATGGAATCGGTTGAAGAACTTTGCGATAATATTACCCTTATCAACAAAGCAAAAACTATCTTAGAGGGAAAAGTCAGTGATATCCGGAAAAAATGGGCCGGCGAAGAATACGACATTGTTTTCGAAGGAGATGCAATGATGGAGGGGAACGGTAACTACAGCATTCTGGAAAGGAAGTTTGAGGATAGCAAGTGCAGAATAAGACTGAAAACAATTACAGGAACAGATACGAATGAGATCCTCAGCAAAGCCGTAAGATCAGGGAAAGTGCTCTCATTCAATCCGGCCCTGCCTTCAATGAATGAGATATTTATCAGGGTAGTTGAATCCAGAAATTAATTCATAAAAATACCGACCTAAACCATTAAATATGAACAAAATAAATATCATCATAAAAAGGGAATACATGACCCGGGTAAGAAAGAAATCATTTATAATAATGACAATTCTTGCACCCATTCTGATGGCAGCCCTGATAATTGTCCCAACACTTGTTATGGTTAATCAGGACCAGGACTATAAAAAGATCGCAGTAGTTGAAGATAATTCTGATCTTTTCAAGGGCGCAATAAAAAATACCGAAAACCTGGAATTCATCTACCTCGATAATGTAAAGGTGGATGATCTTAAAAATTCATTTGAGCAGGCAGGTTATTATGGTGTACTATATATATCTCCCGAACTTATAACAACTCCGAATGCAATTGAGCTGATTTCGAAAAAACAGCCTCCGATCTCGGTTATTCAGCATATTGAAAACTCCCTCGAAAAAGAGATTGAGAAGCAGAAGCTCATGACCTACAATATCGAGAATCTCGATGAGATTATGAAGAACGTGGATACAAATGTTACGGTTCAGACAAAGAAAATGGTTGAATCGGGAGAAGTTAAGGATACAAGCACGGGAATTTCGATGGCGCTGGCCTATATAGGCGGTTTCCTGATGTATATGCTTGTGTTCATGTTCGGTTCCCAGGTGATGAGAGGTGTTATCGAGGAAAAAACAAGCAGGGTTGTGGAGGTCATCGTTTCATCGGTAAAACCTGTACAGCTGATGATGGGCAAAATAATCGGCATTGCACTGGTAGGGCTGACCCAGTTCATGATCTGGGTTGTCCTCACTATCGCCATTGCAGGTGTCCTGAGGTCTACTGTCATGAAAAAATCGGATCTGACTGAAGTCAGCCAGAATGTAACAAAAAGCCTGATGAGCGAAGAACAGCAGGAAGCTGCGGTAGTCCAGTCAGCCCAGGTCAATCCTGATTTTGCAGAGTTCAGCAAACTGTTCGACAGCGCAATGAATCAGCCCTGGGGACTGATAATTTTTTCATTCATTTTTTACTTTATTACAGGCTATCTTCTCTATGCATCAATTTTCGCAGCAATAGGATCGGCGGTCGATAATGAGACCGAAACCCAGCAATTTATGCTCCCGGTCACTATACCCATTATCCTTGCCCTGATGGTAGCCATGGGAACAATGCAGAATCCGGAAAGCTCCCTTTCCTTCTGGTGCTCAATGATTCCGCTTACATCCCCGATCGTGATGATGGCCAGGATCCCGTTTGGCGTCCCGATGTGGCAGCTGGCAGTCTCGATGATGCTGATGCTGGTAACCTTCATTGCCTTTGTATACATGGCAGCAAGGATCTACAGGACCGGAATTCTAATGTACGGTAAGAAAACTTCTTGGAAAGAGATGTGGAAATGGCTGAGATATTCAGGATAGGC
>DAIUKI010000082.1:0-9121 GCA_036848255.1 Bacteroidales bacterium
GCGCTGATCGAAGATTTTGAAAAGAAGCTGGAACTTATAACCAGGATAACTGTAAAGCAGAATGTCACAAGCTTCTCGGGAGTACCTTCATGGTACCTCACCCTAGTGAAGAATGTTCTGGCTTATACCGGTAAATCAAACCTGCTTGATGTCTGGCCAAATCTCGAGGTTTTTTTTCATGGAGGAATAAGCTTCACTCCTTACCGGGAAATATACAAAAAGCTCATCCCCGGCGATCAGATGCACTACATGGAAACTTATAACGCATCAGAGGGCTTTTTTGGAATACAGGATGATCCGGGGAGCACCGACATGCTCCTGATGCTCGACTATGGTATATTTTATGAATTCATCCCTTCAGATAAGCTTGGTTCTGACTCTCCTCCTGCCTATCCGCTCGGGGAGGTGGAGAAAGGCGTTAATTACGCAATGGTCATTTCAACAAACGGAGGGTTATGGAGGTACATGATCGGTGATACAATAGTATTCACAAGCACTGATCCCTACCGGATCCGCATTTCCGGAAGGACCAGGCACTTCATCAATGCCTTCGGTGAAGAGGTTATAGTAGACAATGCCGATAAAGCCCTTGATTCGGCATGTAAAGAGACCGGAGCGATAATCTCGGAATACACTGCAGGGCCGGTTTATATGGGAGAATCATCAAGGGGTACACATGAGTGGATAATCGAATTTGAAAAAGAGCCGGATGACATAAATAAGTTCACCCGGCTTCTTGATGATACACTCAAGTCGATCAATTCAGATTATGAGGCAAAACGCCATAAGGATATCAACCTTGTGCTGCCGGTTGTCAGGAGTGTTCCAGGGGGAACATTCAACAGGTGGCTTAAATCAAAAAACAAACTCGGCGGACAGAATAAGGTGCCAAGACTTTCCAATACCCGGGAATTTATTGAAGAACTTTATGGATTTTTCGTAATTTTATGAGCTTACAAAAGTAATATTCCAAACGATGCACATAGCTATAGCAGGTAACATTGGGTCGGGAAAAACAACTCTGGCAGGACTTCTTGCCAAACAATACGGGTGGACTCCTCATTATGAGGACGTGGATGATAATCCTTATCTCAATGATTTCTATGAGGACATGCAGCGATGGTCGTTTAACCTGCAGATATATTTCCTTAACTCGCGTTTCAGCCAGATTCTTGAAATAAGAAAATCGGATAAAACGATAGTTCAGGACAGGACCATATACGAGGACGCTTATATTTTTGCACCGAACCTCCATTCGATGGGGCTGATGTCAACCCGCGACTTCGATAACTACACTTCTCTCTTCAACATGATGAGTTCACTCATACAACCTCCCGATCTGCTGCTTTACCTTAGGGCTTCGGTGCCAACACTTGTAAACCAGATCCAGAAACGCGGAAGAGAATACGAGAGCTCAATAAGAATAGATTATCTTAAAAGGCTCAATGAACGGTATGAAGCATGGATCCAGTCGTACAAGCTTGGAAAAATGCTGATTATCGAAGCCGATCACTACAATTTCCCGAATAATAACGACCATCTGGCCGAAGTGATCAACAAGATCGATGCGGAACTTCACGGACTATTTTAGTTGTAGGGGCGTTGCATGCAACGCCCCTACAGCATCAGTCATTTCTCTGCTTTAGCATTTGGTGACGGAGTCAGCGCAACCTTCACATAATTATCAGTATCAAGGTATTTACCGGCGATCTTCTTAATATCCTTACTTGTAAATGAGTTCACAAAACTCCTGTATTCATCAATCGAAAGGAGCCTGTCTCCATTCATATAGACGCTCTGAAGAGCGGAAACCCAGAAATTGTTCTCTTTGAGCCTGGTCTCGCGTTCTCTAATCAGGGTCTCCTTCACTTTATTCAAATCCTCTGAAGAAGGACCGTTCTTTTTGATCTTTATCATTTCATTGAGAACTGTCTGCGAAAGCTTTGCAATACTGTCAGGATTGCAGCCCCATGTAGAAGTGATAGTGTATTCAGGTTTCGGGTATTTCACAGGGGTTCCGTTGAAGCTGATGCCATAAACCCCGCTTTGCTCTTCACGCATCGATTCCCTTAGCTTTATCGAAAGAATATTCATGAGAATCGTAAATCCCTGACGGTTTTTCTCCTTCCATTTGAAATCGCCGTTCCATACCATTGCTACCATGCTCTGGGGCTCTGAGTTTTTCGGAACGTCAACAATAATCTTCCCTTCGGGAAATTCAGGGTTCACATCCCTCCAGGTCTCTTTTCTTCCGGTTGAAGGAAGCCCTCCAATATATTTCTCAAGCAAAGGAATGACTTCCTCTGTTTTAAAGTTCCCGACCATTACATATGTGAAATCACCGGCGTCAGCAAAACGCTCCCTGTAGATATCCATTATCCTGTCGAGATTCACCTGGTCGAACTGGGCCTCTGTCGGAATGGAAATCTCTCTTGGTGAGTTCATCGTCACAATCTTCGACAAGGTATCGGAGAAAATTATCTGCGGATTTGCCCTCAAAGGCTTGATCATGTTCCTCATCCTCGAGATGTATGCATTAAAAGCGGTTTCATCCCTCCTGGCCTGTGTGAAATAAAGATAATTGAGCTGAAGCATTGTCTCCAGATCTTTCGGTGAACAGCTTCCATTGACGCCCTCACGAAGCTCATTGATAAAGGGGGTAAGCTTTGCAGTATTACCCGACAGCTTTTTCTGAAGTCCTGTGAAATCATAATTACCAACTCCGCTCTGAGTAACTATTGTTGAAGCAAGCATTGCCGACATAATATCGGTATCGGGGTAAAGTGAAGTTCCGCCAGGACTGGTGGCGGAGATAATGATCTGGTCGTTTTTGAAATCAGTTGGTTTCAGGATCATGCGAACCCCGTTCCCGAAAGTAAGTTCGGTGTAACCAAACTCACTGTTCTCAGCACTTTTTGTAGCAGGTGATGGTGATGGTTCCGAAGATAAAAGCGGGGCATCCGTAACTTTGTCTACATAAGCTTCCACCTTTTTCGACCTCACTGATTTAATTATTTCTGCAACCTCCTGCTCGGAAGGAATCCTGATCCCTTCCTTCTCCTGGGCAGTAAGAAGCGTAATCATATTCATCTCAGATGTCCATGTCCGGCCCAGAGCGTTGATTTCTTCAAGGGTTATTCCCGGAAGGAAATCCCTGACCATTTCAAATTCCTTCTGATAACCAGGTATAGATTCCTGATCGAGATAGTTCCTGATGAATTCATCAGCAAAAGTGCCAGATAATGTCTTGTCAGCTTCCTTTGCTCCATTCTCATATAATGCATAAATATCTTTTTTCTCTCTTTCAAGTTCAGATGCAGTGAAACCGAACTGGCGTACTCTTTCGTTTTCAGTCATAACGGTTTCAATGCTCTTTTCAATCTGGTTTTCTTTTGCTCCGGCATATAACTGGTAAACATCTATGGAACGACCAACGAAGGAACCATATCCGGAGCCGGCAAACGTGTATGGAGCATCCGGTTTCTGGGTGATTTCCTGAAGGCGGTTATTTAACATACCGGTATATAAATTTCGCATAAGGGAGTTTCGGTAATCACCAAAAGTTATTGAATTTGATTTAGGCTGTTTGAACATTATCTGGGCGGTATAGCCTGTTGCTTCCTTGTCGGTGACAACACTTACCAAAGGATCAATATTGTCGGGCACAGTGTATTCCACCCTTTTTTCCGGATTGAGAGCCTTTGGGATCCTTCCAAAGTACTCCCTGACCTTGCCTTCAGCAACCGCCGGGTCGATGTCACCGACTACCACAACTGCCATCAGGTCGGGGCGATACCATGTTTCATAGAACCTGCGCAAAGTATCATGAGGGAAACTCTTTATCACATCTATTTTACCGATTGGAAGCCTGTCGGCATATTTGGATCCTTTCAGCAACACTGGAATATATTTGGTTTGCATCCTGTCCTCAGCACCCAGACCAAGCCGCCACTCTTCAACAATCACTCCGCGCTCCTTGTCAATTTCAGTATCATCGAGGGTAACCTGATGGGCCCAGTCCTCCAGGACCTGAAAGCCTCTGTTGATCCATTCTTCCTTATCAGCCGGGACCTTAAGCATATAAATGGTCTGATCAAAGCCTGTATAGGCATTGAGTTCCGCTCCGAACCGTACTCCCATTTCCTCGAGCATATCGATTATCCTGTTGCTCGGGAAGTTTTTGGTCCCGTTGAAGCACATATGTTCCATGAAATGAGCAAGGCCCTGCTGTCCGTCAGTCTCACAGACCGATCCGGCATTCACTGCGAGCCGTAGCTCAATCCTTTGCTCCGGTTTTTTATTTTGCTTGATATAATAAGTCAGCCCATTATCGAGTACACCTATTCTGATCGCAGGATCAGGAGGGATTGGGTCATCAAGCTTAATATCCTGTGCATTGAGGCATTTAAAAAACAGAAAGGAAATAACGATAATAAGGAATTTTAAAGTTTTCATACCAAAATTTAATGAAGTTTATTATCCGGATTGACTTTATGAGAAGTAAATTTAGGAAATAAATGCTTTAATCACAAATCAGGAAAATCCTTTCACACAAAGGTCACACAAATGGGTACAAAGTATTTGATCATCATTTAATAAAATATTACCTTGGCATTCGTATTAAATAAATATCATAATCATGGATTCATCACGCAGAGATTTTATTAAAACAGCATCGGTACTGGCAGCAGGATCGGTACTTCCGGTTGATGTTCTTGCTGAGGCAAGAAGGAGAAAGGTTGGTCCCAACGACAAGATTCAGGTTGGACTGATCGGGGCACGAAGCCAGGGATACAGCAATCTTGCATCCTTCCTGAAAAATCCTGAGGTGGAATGCGTTGGATTATGCGATATTGACAAAAGCTTTCTTGCCAGCAGGACCGCTGACATCGTAAAGCTGGGTTTTGCAGAACCCAAACTATATTCCGATTACCGTAAAATGCTTGATAACAAGGATATCGATATCGTTATAATCGGTACTCCCGACCACTGGCACTGCCTGCAGTTCGTTGACGCTCAGGAAGCGGGAAAGCATATTTACGTTGAAAAGCCTCTCGGGAACTCGATCGCCGAGATCAATATAATGCATAAAGCTTCACAAAAGTACGGGAAGATGGTTCAGGTTGGCCAATGGCAGAGAAGCCAGCCGCATTTTGTTGACGCAATAAATTATCTGAAATCAGGTAAGCTCGGCCGTATACGCACATGCAAGGCCTGGTCGTATGTCGATTGGAAGGGGCCGGTGCCTAAAGTTCCCGACTCACCTGTTCCCGAAGGTGTCGATTATAACACATGGCTGGGTCCCGCACCCAGGAGGCCGTTCAATCTGAACCGCTTTCATTTCACGTGGAGATGGTACTGGGAATACGGTAACGGACTGATGACCGACTGGGGAGTACACCTTATCGATTATATCCTCTATGGAATGGGAAAGACGATTCCGGCTTCAGTTATGGCCATCGGAGGGAAATATGCTTTCCCGGAAGATGACATGGTCACTCCCGATACAATGACTGCAGTGTATGACTTCAGGGATTTCACAATGATCTGGGAGCATACAATAGGTATCGGACTGGGCAACTGGAGAAGACCCCATGGGATGTCTTATATTGGAGAAAACGGTACCCTCGTTCTCGATCGCAGCGGATGGGAAGTTGTTCCTGAGAAACAGAAGATCGAAGCTGTTCCGGTTCAGAAGAATGTCGGCAACGGGCTCGATCTGCATGTTAGGAATTTCCTCGACTGCCTCAAAAACAACACGCCCGAAAAGCTTAATGCAGGAATTGGGATCGGGCGCAGTGTTGCCCTGGTTGCTCAGATGGGAAATATAGCGTACCGTACCGGAGAAAAAGTAACATGGGATGATTCAAAGCAGTCATTTGCCACCGAAACTGCAAATGCCCTTATAACGCCGGTTTATAATAACGGATATAAACTACCTGAATATTAATCGTTTAAAATATTTCGGATTGCGGATTGCGGATGTGAAAATCCGAAATCGAAAATCCGAAATCCGAAATGATCATAATAGCGACATTATAGGTTTAACTTTGCACTAATCTTATTATCGGTTATTCTCCTATAATCTTTATCATTTTCCCTGACTGGACCTGATCAGTAAGCTCCAGGTCGTTGAGCAGAGCCAGTTCAGCGTATTGCTTTTGCGGCACCCTGTAATAAGCAAAAGCATCCGAAAGGGTACCTGTCCTCTGAACTTTTACTACTTGAATCCTTTGGGGCTTCACATTTAATTTTGAAGCCTCTGTCAGGTTTGAGAAAGTCGTCATTGATGAGTTCATTACACTGGAATAGGTATTGAAATCGGCTTCAGTGGATACTCCATGGATGACATATATCAGTCCCCCATGACTTATAAAATAGGTGAGCACCAGATTGGTCGATTTTGCACCAGTTGACTGGTCCTGGGAAGTCTGCTTGCACTGGGTTATTATGGTCTGCAATCCATTGACAGTGGTTTTCTTGCTTCCCTGAAGCGTCAGCCCGTACTGAGCAATTGTAGTGTCGACAGCCGATTCCAGGGTTTTCTGGTTCGACATTGTAAAAAGCATAAGTGCCTTGCCGTCAGGGGGTGCTATGATGACCTGGCGAGGTGAGTTTTCGAGCTTCCAACCGGCAGGAAATGCGAATTTGAACCTGAGTTCGGGATGATAGAATACATTCCCCTCAACGAATCCCTGTTTTGGATCCTCCCCGTAAATTAACCCGTCAATAAGCTGAAGATAGAGATCCTGGTTGACCTTATAGGTTCCAAGGTTTAGCTGGGTCTGCCATTCTGAAGCCTGTCGGTTCACATCATTATATCTGTCGCCCGGATCGGGGTGTGTTGAAAGAAAAGTAGGTATTCCACCCTCACTTTGAGCCATGCTAATCTTCTGCAGAACCTTGAAAAAATCTGCCATCTTGTGTGCATCGTAACCGAGCTTTGATGAATATTCAACCCCAAGGGCATCAGCCTGACGCTCATCGTCGCGGCTGAAGCTTAGGAACAGAAGCTGCATACCCTGCAGGGCATACTGGGCATACTCGGCGAACTTCTCGGAAGCGATCATGCCCCCTATGAGGAGAAGCTGACCAATCTGTTGCTTGCTTTGCTGACTCACAGTATGCCGGGCTGCTATATGTCCCATTTCGTGTGCCAGAACACCCATCAGCTCGGCTTCGTTGTTAAGCTGGGCAAGAATTCCGCGTGTGAAGTAAATATACCCGCCTGGTACGGCAAATGCATTAACGACATGAGAGTCAACAACCTTTACATGATATACAAGATTGGGGCGATGTGAAATCTTTCCCAATTCAGTTCCCTTGGTCTGGACATAATTCTGCAAATTCTGATCAGGGTATGCTCCGAATGTTGCCATTACCTGGGGATCGTAGGATAATCCCAGCTGTATCTCCTGGGCTTCGGACATCAGCATAATCTGTTTCTTACCCGTTACCGGGTTGATTGCACAGGAAATCACGAACAGAAGAGTTGCCAGGAATAGGGTGATAAGAACGGGAAACTTAAACTTTTTCATGATTACAATAATTAGGCGATCAATAACTTTGCAATATGAGGAATGACGTTTTTGTATAATCCATATCAAAGATCGTAAAAATATATGTGTTCAAAAAATATCCCGGAAAACCCATGTTGTTCCTGAATATTTTTCCTATTTTTTTACAGCGACCGCTATTTTGGAATCGGCGGTCCCGTAGTAGAGGAACCATTGATTCCTGAAATGGACCAACCCTTCCACAAAGCAAACATTATTTACTTCTCCCGTAATTTCGTATGGCTTGTCAGGATAAATGAAATATTCATTCATACGGTCAATAAGTTTAATAGGATTTTCCTTATCAAACAGTGCCTGGCTCGCAGAGTAAGTAAATGCCGGAATATCCGGATCATTATTGTTCATTGCATTACTGCTGTTATAGATAAGCAAAATTCCTTCTTCACGGAGCAAGGCATACGGTCCGGGCTCTACCAGGCGGCTGTCGAAATAACCCGGCCTCGGATGCAGGACAGAAACTATCTTTTTGCTTTCAGCATTTTCGACTGCTTCCCAATGTATAAGATCGTCGGAGGTTGCCATGAACAGATCAGTGTCACCAAAGTACATCCAGTATTTGCCCCTGACTTTGGTAGCAACTATTCTGTTTCCCTCCAGCCTTGATACTATTGCACCTGATTTTGCCCATATATCTTTATATTTCCCCTCCCCAAGCACCAATCCGTGCTTTGTCCAAGTTCTTAAATCCTTCGAGCTCGCCAGGCAGAGCCTTGCTGTTTTGCCATCATAAGATGTATAGGTTAAAATATAGGTTCCATCCTCCCCTTCCACTATCCTTGGATCCTCAACACCGCCTTTCCATTCATACTGTTGCATAGTGTCGATACCGGGATAAAAGACAGGAAAAGGCTCTTTCGTAAAATGGAGTCCGTCATTGCTAACAGCCAATCCCAGCCTGGAAGTCATTTGATTATCCTGAGCCCGGTATATCATATATACTTTATCATCTTTAACAACAGCTGAGGGATTAAGGACATTTCTTTCTTCCCATCTTATTTCCTGTTTGTTCAAAGGGCAGAAAAAGAGCTGGTCAGCTGAAGGTTCCAGAATTGGGTTTAGGCTGTCGGCCTTGACAAATCCACGTAGCGGCCATCCGTCGCTATTTTCGGTTCCAACATTGGTGTTTTGGGTAATATTACTGCACGACTGCAATAATATTAAGGTCATTATGAGGATTTTAGTTTTCATTTTACTGAGTATCTGGTCTTATTTGATTCAGAAAGGAATCAATCTGTTTGTAAAACAGCTGAATCCCGCGAAAATGCACATTATTTTAAGTCAAAGCGATCAAGGTTCATTACTTTGCTCCATGCCGCAATAAAATCCCTGACAAATTTTTCCTGTGCATCCATGCTTCCGTATACTTCGGCAAGTGCCCTGAGCTCGGAGTTTGAACCAAAGACAAGATCTGCCCGGGTTCCTGTCCATTTTAGTTCCCCGGTTTTGCGATCATGTCCATCAAATGTCTCTATGTCCTCCGATGCCGGCATCCATGCTGTATTCATGTCGAGCAGGTTTACAAAGAAATCGTTGGTAAGGACTTC
>DAIUKI010000083.1:0-9111 GCA_036848255.1 Bacteroidales bacterium
CAGGGATTGCATTGGCGGGTTTGGAAGGAATTAAAAAAAGGAGAACGCCGGAAAGCAAAACAATAGCAACGTATTTATTGGTTTTCATAAAAGTAGGTTATGGTTGTTACGGTAAGATCTGAACACTTGTAGAGTGGTCATTCACGAATTTGATTTCTGATTCATCTTCAGGAACCTTAAGGAGATCGGCCACTGGTTTAACAAGAAGCTGATAGTTAAGCACCGCTCTAACCTTCATTGCACCCGGAGCAGCATCAAAAGGTATACGGAAAGTGAACTTTTCAACTTTTGTTTCCCTCGGACCGATACGGTAATCGACACCAAGTTTTGCAGTGTTCCACTGCATAATCGTCATCCTGCCCTCAGGATCGAAATAGGGCATTCTGAAAATCCTGTTGCCTGCAGGGATCCCGTCACGCTGAACCCCTTTAAAATCAGATTGACCGAGAGGTACACCCATATCCTGGTATGCAAGGTAATCGCCGGCAATTGTATATTCTTCTCCTTCAAATCCCTTTTTATCCACATTCAGATGATAAACCCTGCCTTTTGCATCGGTTGCCTCAACATCCAACCAGGCAATACGGTCCTCAACTGATCCTGTGGGAAATTTATGCCCGGTTTTCTGGTTGAAGAGCGCCACTGTAAAAACAATTGATTCACCGGGTTCTGCTTCGCGGATATCAGGTTCAATTCTCACCTCAATTGTCCCTCTCACTTTTCCCGGATCGTGGGCTCCATGGAAAAGATGGAGCCGTGAATCATCATAAGGTTTTGTCATCAGCGCATTCAGGTAAGGTCCTCCAACCGGCATGTGGCAATCCTGACATATTACACCCTCCTTTGAATATGGCCCCTCCTTCCATTCAAGCTGGGTGCTTTTTACCCAAACTCCAAATGGATTTTTTTCATTGTGGCAATTGCCGCAGAATTCGGTCGTGCGGAAAAAATCGTTGGTAACTATTTTATGTGCAGGTGATTCTACAGTTGGGGTGCGTCCTGCATATTTGGTCATTCCCGGTTTGATAAGATAACTGAAATTGAAGGGAGGATCCGTTTGGGCGGATTGCGTAAGATGGCACACTTCGCATGAAACAGATTCGTTGGCCATGCTTTTCTCCGAAGGCCGTGGCGGCGGGAATTGCTTCCCTCCCATAAAAGCCAGCGGCGTATGGCATCCATTGCATCCATCAACAGCCTCTTTAAGATCAGGCTTGGCAGCAGCATGAGGTACGGCAAGGTCGAAGTATTCGATCTCATCCCAGTGATGTGTATATGCCTGCGACATCATGGCCTGGGACCATTGTTCATAGATGCCCGGATGACACGACCTGCACTTCTTTGAAGATTCAAAATCCTTGTAGGCATATTTGCTTTTCAGATCCTCCTGGGGCAGCATCAGCCTGAACGCTGAAAACATCAAAATCAGGGCGGATGAACCGGCAAGGACTTTAAAAATAACCGGATTTCTTTTTTTATTCATAAGGCTGGGGTTTTGAGGCCTAAAAGGTAATTAAAATTTTGTTCACTGATAACCGGAATTAAAAATCAATTTGTAACTTGGCAATTTTAAAAGGTAGCTCCTAAACAAATCCGTCTGTAGTTTGTTATAAATAGAGTATGCCCTTGAATCTGAATGCTAAATCTTTTTAATGAAATATCATTTAAGACGAGTTACGTTATAACCCGGTCTTACAGTACTTCCTTTTCGAGTGCGGTGAGGCTTCTTGACCGTGAGGTTCAGGATGCAATTTACAGCATTTATGGATTTGTAAGGTTTGCCGATGAGATAGTTGACACTTTCCACTCTTTTGATAAGAAAAAGCTTCTGGAAGAATTTGAACGGGATTATTACGAAGCAATAAGGAACGGAATCAGCATGAATCCCGTTCTTAATTCGTTTCAGCTTACAGTAACAAAATACGGCATACCTGATGATCTGATCCAGGCTTTCCTCAACAGCATGAAAACTGACCTTTTCAAGCAAAATCACAACACCAAAACGGAAACAGAAACTTACATTTACGGCTCTGCCGAAGTGGTCGGACTGATGTGCCTCAGGGTATTTGTCCTGGGAAACAGCAAGCTGTACAATGAGCTTGAGGCTCCTGCCAAAAGCCTGGGTTCAGCATTCCAGAAAGTAAATTTTCTTCGCGACATCATGGATGACACTGAATTGCTTAACCGTCACTATTTTCATAATTCAGTCCAATCCGGATTCAATGAGATGGTAAAAACGGAAATAGTTGATGATATTGAAAAAGATTTTGCGGTTTCCTTTCAGGGGATAAAAAGGTTGCCAGGTAATTCAAAACTTGGTGTACTGACAGCTTACTACTATTACAAAAAACTGCTTAAAAAGATTAAGGACACACCCGCAGATGAACTTCTAAGAAAAAGAGTAAGAGTTCCCGACCTCATGAAGATGCATTTACTTATTAAAGCATATCTTGCCTGCAAACTGAGGTTGCTAAACTAAGCAAAACGAATGAACGAACCTTTTGTAATACTTGTCGATGAGAATGATAATCAAACAGGGGTTATCGGAAAGATAGAGGCACACCGGAGGGCTTTGCTGCACAGGGCTGTCTCTGTATTCATAATAAACCCAAAAGGAGAATGGATACTTCAGAGGAGAGCTTTCGACAAATATCATTCAAACGGTTTGTGGACAAACACATGCTGCACGCATCCCGGACCAGGGGAATCAAATATTGAATCAGCCAGGCGGCGGCTCAGCGAGGAGATGGGAATAGACTGCGACCTGACTGAAGTGTTCTGTTTCACATACAGGGAGAAGCTTGATAATGAACTTACCGAGCATGAATTCGATCATGTTTTCTTTGGCGTTTCCGAAAAGGACCCGGTAATAAACACTTCAGAGGTTGAAGAATGGGAAGCAGTGCGATTTGAAGATCTGAGGAAAGATATCTATAAAAATCCTGAAGATTACACATATTGGTTTAAGGAAATTTTCGAAAAAGTCAATAGGTACATTTCTGAAAATAAAATCGCATGATAATAACTATTGCACTCCTGATAATTCTTGCATTCCTTTTCATGGAATTTGTAGCCTGGTCAAACCACAAGTATGTGATGCATGGCTTTCTCTGGTCACTTCATATGGATCACCATTTTACCGACATTGCAAGTAAACCGGTATTGCAGAAAAATGATTTTTTCTTCATCATTTATGCAACCCCTGCCATCATTCTTATCATTTCAGGACTGATGGTGTCCAATCCGTATCTGTTAGCAATAGGAGCAGGAATAACTCTTTACGGTTTTACTTATTTTATGATACATGATGTCATAATCCACAAGCGTCTTCCTTTGTTCAGAAATAGTTCCAACATGTATATCAAAGCTATTATCAATGCACATAATGCACATCACAGACCCAAAAATGAAACCGACTTTAAGAATTACGGCCTCCTGATATTCCCGAAAAGGTATTTTGATTAAAACAGGGGCTGGTTGCTTGTTGCTGGTTACTGGTTTCCCGAAAATCAACATTAGAGACATTTCTAAGGATGCATCAGATAAAAAAGACAAAGTTCGTAATAATCTAATAGTCACAAATAACCAGAAAATCAGGAACAAGTAACCAGGAACAAGTAACCAGAAACCAGCAACTTTTAGTTAATTAAGCAATGTCTTTGTATCTCATTCTTTTAATATTATCAATAATCTTCCCTCTTGTTTTAAGCTTTGATAAAAAGGTTGGATTCTATAAACACTGGCCGTTACTTTTACCTTCACTTTTATTGACAGGAGCTTTATTCATCCTATTTGATATTTACTTTGCCAGGAATGGTATCTGGGGCTTCAATCCAAAGTATCATTCAGGTATTGTTTTAGCTGATCTTCCGCTCGAAGAATGGCTTTTCTTCATTGTAATACCGTATGCAAGCATTTTTATTCATTACGTAATGATCGCCTATTTCCCGGATGCAATTCTGCCGGATAAAACAACAAAGATGATCTCAGCTTCATTACTGGCAATTTTGTTTCTTGCAATCATTTTGAACCCTGACAGAGCCTACTCTGTCGTCTATTTCTCATTGATGATATTTGTCCTTCTGATTTCAATGTTTGAAAGGACCGGATTGCTTAACAGATTCTACGTCTCATTCCCTGTAATACTGATACCATTCATAACAATTAACGGCATCCTTACCGGAAGCTTTATTGAAGGTGAAGTGGTGTGGTACAATAGCGCCGAAATTACCGGATTAAGAATAATCACAATTCCCGTTGAAGATTTTGCGTATGGTTTCAGTCTGATCCTGATAAATCTGCTTTTTATGAACTATTTTCGGAAATTGTTTTATAAAAATCAGGTCAGTTGATATGAACCGGGGCAAAAACAACATAAGGGAACTTATTAACGGGAAAGCCGGTTTGGCAAAAATCCTCCTGATAGTTTTTTACTGTGTCGGAATTTTCGGGATGGCATACGGAGCAACAAGGGAATTCTTTATCACACTTACTCCGGTGGCTCTACTTTTAAGCCTTCTGGTCATGATCATTTATCATCAGACAGTGAATCTGGCTAAGGAGATTTTATTATTTATCTCCATTTTTACTGCCGGATTTTTGATAGAAGCTGCCGGCGTAAATACGGGAAGGGTGTTCGGGAGCTACACCTACGGGGAAGGACTTGGGTTCAAGGTGTTTAACACTCCCCTGCTGATCGGGATCAACTGGGTATTGCTTGTCTGGTGCACTGCCGTTATTACTGACCGGTTTAAGATACCGGTAATCTTCAAAATAATTGTATCATCAGTTATCATGGTTCTGTATGATGTTATAATGGAACAGGTTGCCCCGGCAATGGATATGTGGAAATTTGATGACGGAGCGGTGCCGCTAAGGAATTATACATCCTGGTTTTTGCTGGGGGTGATCTTTCATTCATTGGTCAGGCTTTCAGGCTTTAGACCTGTAAACACCATCGCCCCTTTCGTCCTTTATATCCAGGCAGGTTTCTTCGCAATTATATTGATCATTTTCAAACTTGCCAGATGATCCTCAAAGCATCACACCATCCGGTAATTTATCCGTTTTTCCAGCTCTATTCCCTATGGAAAATCAGGGCCAATTTCCACAGAGTATTTATTTCAGGTGATTTCCATGATAAGGGTCAGCCTATTCTTCTCATCTCCAATCATATAAGCTGGTGGGATGGATTCTGGGTTGTCTATCTTAATATAAAGGTTTTCCACAGGGTATTTTATTTCATGATGCTCGAGGAGCAGCTGAGGAAAAACATCTTCCTGAACAAAGCAGGAGGATATTCTGTGAGGAAAGGATCGAGGAGCATCATTGAAACTCTTGGTTACACTGCAGAACTGCTCAGTGATAAAAAGAACCTGGTACTTATGTTCCCGCAGGGCAAAATAGAATCGATGCATAATCAGAAAATAAGGTTTGAGCGGGGGATTGAGCATGTTCTGAAAAAAATTGAAGGAAAAGTGCATGTTTTGTTCCTTGTGAATCTGACCGATTATTTTTCAAATCCCAAACCCGGACTTTATATGTACATTATGGAACATACGGGATCGGATAACAGCACTGAAACCCTTCAGAATGAATTCAATGATTTTTACACCTCCTGTGTTTCCGCAAACATTGGGAAAAGCAAATCTTGATGATTATCATCGCATATATTGTATTGGGTTTCACTGTGATTCAGCTGCTGGTGGCTTTGGCCAACCTTGTTTTCGAAACCACTCTTCCGGGATCAGACAACGCTTCGGACGAACTGGTGTCGGTACTTGTCCCGGCGCGCAATGAGGAGAAAAACATTGGTAATATCCTTGATGATCTTATAAATCAGTACTACCGCAATTTTGAGGTGATCGTTTTCAATGACCTGTCGGAAGACAGCACTGCTGAAATTGTAACAAAATATACAATTTCCGGTAACAGGATAAGGCTTGTCAATTCGGGAGGATTGCCTGAAGGCTGGCTCGGTAAGAATTTTGCCTGTCACTCCCTTTCGGAAAAGGCAACCGGGAAATATTATCTTTTTCTTGATGCCGACGTACGGATTGGGAGGGACCTCATCGGCAGAGCTGTCTCTTTTTCAATCCGGTATGATATTGATCTGATTTCAATTTTCCCGAAACAGATTATCAAAACGTTCGGGGAGAGGATTACGATCCCGAATATGAACTATATTCTGGTTTCATTGCTTCCTCTTGTGCTTGTAAGAAAGATGGAGTACCCCTCCCTTTCGGCTGCCAACGGACAGTTCATGTTCTTCAGGGCTGAGACGTACCGCAAAATGAAACCTCACGAAACTGTAAAAGCCGACAAGGTTGAGGATATCTCGATTGCCCGTATTTACAAACAAAGCGGGAAAAACGTCGCATGCCTGCTTGGTGACGATTCGATAACATGCAGGATGTATTCCGGATTCAGGGATGCACTTACCGGATTCTCAAAAAACGTTATTGCCTTCTTCGGCAATTCGTTTATATTGGCTCTGCTATTCTGGCTTGTTACAACATTTGGCTTCGTGGCAGTTCTTTCTGAATTCTCAATACCGGTTATTATTGCCTATTTTACTATGTACGTCCTTACAAGGATTTTTATTTCTGTGTCAGGACGGCAAAGCATATTTTTTAATTTGCTTTTCATAATACCTTTGCAGTTTTCAATGGGTTTGTTTATTTACAAGGCATTTATAAACAAGTATTTTAATAAGTTCCAATGGAAAGGGCGAAATATAGACTGATCATAATTATGTTTTTTCTGGCATCACTTGAAATCAAAGCCAGCTTTAAGTCCGAAATTTATTCTGCCTATATCAACAACAAAATGGATCAATGGAAGAGTGTCATTGAAAGGATGGATGCGATCCCGGATAAGAGCAATGAGCTTTTGCTTGAGCTTGTCAACTACCAGTATGGCTATATCGGCTACTGTATTGGTTTTGACAGGGAGGCTGAAGGAAAAAGATACCTCGGTATGGCTCAGAAGAATCTTGATATTCTGGATAAGAATAAATATAATCCCTCGGTGATCAATGCATATAAATCAGCATTCTACGGGTTCAGAATAGGCCTCAATCCAATAACCGCCCCTGTAAACGGACTTAAAAGCATCGATTGTGCAAAAACCGCAATGAAGCTCGACCCGCAGCAATGGTTCGGATATGTTCAGCATGGGAACATCCAGTTCTATATGCCGCCGGCATTCGGAGGATCAAAGAAGGAGGCGCTTGAATACTATCTGAAGGCAAGGGACCTGCTTGAAAAGGAGACCATATCGCTCTCAGAAAACTGGAATTACATGAGCCTTCTGATAGTGATCGGACAAACGTATACTTATCTGAAGGATTATGATTCGGCACAAAAAACATATAATTACATTTTGGACATTGAACCCGGATTTACATATGTCAGGGATGATCTTTACCCGAAGCTTCTTAAGAAAATGGAGAACTGATAATTATGGCAAAAAGTGTTTTGATAACAGGAGCCGGGCTCGGAGGTCTTGCAACATCATTACGGCTGGCAAAGAAGGGCTATAAGGTTGAGATCGTTGAAAAAAACGGTATGGCCGGAGGCAGGCTAAACCAGTTGAAAAAAGATGGTTTCACCTTCGACACCGGCCCCAGCTTTTTCAGTATGTCGTATGAGTTCAGGGAATTTGCAAAAGAGTGTAATATTGAAATGCCATTTCAGTATTACCAGCTTGATCCCCTCTATTCAGTCAACTTCAGCAGAAGCCCAAAAACATATCACCTTTACAACGAGATCTGCAAGCTTGCCGATCAGTTCAGAGAAGAAGAGCCTGATTTTGAGGCCGGATTCAGAAAATACCTTGAGAAGAGCAAACGTCTCTATCACGACACCAATATCGTGATTAAGAGTAATTACGACTCGATGTTCCAGTATCTTCTGACATTGATGAAAGTTAATCCGCTTCACCTCCCGGTAATATTCCGAAGCTTCTGGCAGCAGGTCTCTAAATATGTAAAATCCACTGATGCCCGTGAAATAATATCTCTTGTCGCATTCTTCCTGGGGAAAACCCCATTCGACACTCCGGCAGTCTATACACTGCTCTCCTACACCGAATTCATGCACGATGGCTATTACAACGTGAAGGGTGGGATGTATAAAATTGTCGAGGGGATAGTTGACGAACTGAAAAAAGAGAATGTCAGGATACATTATGACACTGAGATCACTGATTACATTTCTGAGGGAGACACCCTGAAATACCTGGTTGACAGCAAAAACAAGAAATGGGGCGCTGATATAATTGTCGTCAATGCCGATGCCGCGGTTTTCAGGGGCCGTATTTTAAAGCGCAGGGCATTCTCCGAGGAGAAGCTTAACAAGATGGAATGGACAATGGGTTCCCTGACAATATACCTTGGGATAAAATGCAAACTTCCCGAAGCACAGCATCATAATTACTATCTCGGAAATAATTACAGGGAGTATGCAGATAAGGTTTTTAAAAATCCGGAAATCATGGAAAAGCCTTATTACTATGTCAACGTTCTTTCGAGATCCAATCCGGATTGTGCACCTGAAGGGTGCGAAAGCCTCTTTTTTGTCTGCCCGGTACCAGATCTCCGGCTTAAGAAGAGCTGGGACGACAAGGATGAAATCGTCGACAGCATTATTGATGATTTTTCAAAAAGAATTAAGAAGGATATCAGGCCCGAAATAATTTCACGAACAATTTATACCCCTGCCGACTGGCTGGATCAGTTTAACCTCTACAGCGGAAGCGGCCTTGGTCTTTCACATAAAATGATGCAGATCGGAGGTTTCCGGCCCAAAAATTATGATGAGGTTTTCAAAAATCTTTTTTATACAGGCGCCTCAACTATCCCGGGAACCGGACTGCCGATGGTGATAATAAGCTCGAAGCTTACAGCTGAAAGGGTCGAGGCATACAATGCCAAAAATACCTAGTGTATAACCTATTATGTCCCTGGGGAGGTTATTTCGGATTTCGGATTTTCGATTTCGGATTCCGGATTGTATTTGTTTCTTAATCCGCAATCAAAAATCCGCAATTCGCAATATTTCGTCAATTTATAATTAACATAACTCTAGAATATCACGGTCTATTCTGTGC
>DAIUKI010000084.1:0-9087 GCA_036848255.1 Bacteroidales bacterium
GTCAGTGAAAGAAGCTTTTCAACCTCTTCCCGCGTTCTGATCCCTGAAATATTGATTGATAATATTGAATTCAATATACTTTGGTGTTGAGCATAGACGACTGATTTTCTGTTTTCAGAAACAAATGGAGAAATATCGGCGACTAGCAGGCCGTACAGTTTTTCAGGCCATGTCAATGCAAAATTTACGGCTGTTTTGCCTCCCATGCTATGTCCTGCAAGGAAAAACTTCTGAAGTTTCAGTTCTCCGACAAGATTATAGAGATCTTCTTTCATTGAATCATAATCATGGACAGGATTATGGGGAGACTGGCCATGGTTTCGCTGATCGGGAAGATAAACCGTGAAGCTGCCGCTTATGCTTTTTGCCACCGAAACCCAGTTGTCTGAGGACCCGTAAAGACCATGAAGTATTATTAACGGAGGACCGGAACCATATTTTCTGCAGAAAAGTTTCATGGGAAGCATCAGTCTGCCAGTTGCCTCTTGTACATCTGAATTGCGTTTTCGAGCCCCAGATAGAGTGCATCTGAGACCAGGGCATGGCCGATTGAGACTTCATCGGTCCATGGTATGTTCTGATGGAAATATCTTAAATTGTCCATATTAAGGTCGTGGCCCGCATTTATACCAATTCCTGCATCACGGGCGATCCGTGCTGCATTTATAAATGGTTCAATGGCCCCGGGGGCGTTACTGCTGAAAAGGGAAGCATACGGTTCGGTGTATAATTCGACTCTGTCGGTACCAGTCAAAGCTGCGTTTTCGATATTTGAAGGCTGAGTGTCAACAAAGATTGATGTTCTGATGCCGGCTTTTCTGAAGGTTGATATTACATCAGCCAGAAAAAGCCTGTATCTCAGGATGTCCCAGCCGGCGTTCGATGTGATGGCATCATGCGCATCAGGTACAAGAGTGACCTGATCAGGTTTTACTGACAAGACAAGATCAATAAAACCATCGGAGGGATAGCCTTCAATATTAAATTCGGTGGTAATTATTGGCCTGATTTCCAGAACATCCCTGTATCTGATATGCCGTTCATCGGGCCGGGGATGAACCGTTATCCCGTCTGCACCGAAGAGTTCACAGTTGATTGCCGCTGTTTTGACATTGGGGATATTCCCTCCTCTCGCATTCCTGATAGTTGCAATCTTATTGATGTTAACACTGAGCTTTGTCATAATAAAAATGATGATAATCCGTATTGTAACTGATGCAAAAATACAACAACTGGTTTTTTTTTTCTTATTTTACATGAAATTTAAAAAGAGAGTTATCTTATATGATAGCAAAAGACTTGATTTCGGAAGTGGTGCCATCTCTGAAAACATCTGATTCAGGGCAGACAGCACTGAACTGGATGGAGATTTTCAGAATATCTCATTTACCGATAGTGAATAATCTCGATTTCCTCGGCCTCATTTCCGATACTGATATTTATGACATGAATCAGCCTGAAGAGCCGATTGGAAATCACTCGCTGACATTGTTTAAGCCCTTTGTAACAACTGAACAGCATCTTTTTGAGGTTATCGGACTTGCTTCACGGCTTAAGCTGACTGTAGTGCCTGTACTTGATGAAAAGTCCCATTTCAAGGGAGTGATTACAACCACTGACCTGGTAAGATATCTTGCCGGCATTTCCTCCATGGATCAGCAGGGAGGCATAATCGTGCTTGAGCTTATCGAACGGGATTATTCACTTTCCGAGATCGCTCAGATTGTCGAGAGTAATAATGTAAAGGTCCTGAGCATGTATGTGACATCACCCCCTGATTCCACAAGACTTGAGGTGACAATTAAAGTGAATACCAACGACCTTGTTTCGGTAATCAGGACCTTTGAAAGGTACAACTATGATGTGAAGACCTGGGTTACCGCGGACGACTCGATGGACAGGTTTTATTCAGAAAGGTTCGATATTCTGATGAAATATATGAATATCTGACAGATCATGCTGAAAAAAGTTGCGATTTACAGTAAGGGAACCAGGCCAAAAACGGCGGAGGGGGTCAACAGGCTCATAGAAGCATTCTGCAGGAAAGACATTAAAATGTTAATCTACCGGACCCCTGACAGTGATGTCTTATGTCCGGGAATGGAATTTATTGATAGGTTTGATAACCTTAACGACCTTGAAGAACTTCCCGATCTTGTCCTGAGCGTAGGTGGTGACGGAACCTTTCTTGAAACCATGCTCAAAGTCAGAGGTTCCGGAATTCCGATTGCAGGGGTTAACACCGGCAGGATGGGATTCCTGGCAAATATTTCAGAGGATGAAATCAGCCATTCAATCGATCTTCTTAGCGAGGGAAAGTTTAATGTTATCGAAAGATCGCTTATCGAGATTATTAATCCTGAAGATTTGTTTGAACCGGGGGCATCGACGGCCCTTAATGAAGTGACGATTCAGAAGGTGGATCCAAGCATGATAACTATCAATGTTTGGGTGGATGATACTTATCTGAACACATACTGGGCAGACGGATTGATCGTTTCCACGGCTACGGGATCAACGGCATATAACCTTAGTGTCGGAGGGCCGATATTATCGCCTGAGGATGAAAGTATAATAATATCGCCCATTTCTCCGCACAATCTTACGATCCGTCCCATAATTATTTCCGGGGAAAGCAACCTGAGAATGACAGTTGAAGGCCGTGCTGATGAATACATTGCCACATGTGATTTCAGATCACGGAGGTTGCCATTCAGCAAGGCGATAACCATTTCAAGATCATCAGAGAAACTTAAAACCGTTATGCCGGAGGGCATGGATTTTTACAGTACACTCCGGAACAGACTAATGTGGGGAGCTGACCGTAGAAACTAAATTAGTTGTATTTAAAGACGTTAGTTTATTTTTAGATTATTATATTTGTATCTGCAATTAAAATTCAAACTGAAATGAAACGATCACTGTTAATCGTTGCAATACTTTGTTTTGCAGTTCAGGTATCTGACGCCCAGCTTTGGAAGCTAAGAAGATGGGAGGCTCAACTGGGGATTGGTCCATCTTTCACGTTCCCCGATATAGGAGGTTATACACATACCAAAAACATTCTTGGATTCAAGGATATGAATTACAGGCAGACAAGGTTTGATATAAACGGTAACCTTAGATACCGGCTGGGACGAACGTCAAACCTTAGACTGAGCATGACTTATGCAATGCTCCATGCGTCTGACGAAAGGGGATCAAATGAGGGAAGGGAATACGAAGCTGTGACAAGTTTGTTTGAACCAGCAATTCTTGCCGAATACTTTTTCATTAAAAACAAATATGAAAGCAGTTACCTTTTCATGAAAGGGAAAAGTCTGTGGGCTATGTTGTCATCACTCGATTTTTATGCATTTACAGGGGTGGGAGGAGCCGCTTTCTCCGTCAACGCAAATGATGCCCTGGTCGAAAGAGGCATTTCTCAGCCTGGCACAACTGACTTTAAGGGTTTCTCACTTGTTGTGCCGGGAGGAATCGGAGCAACATTAATATACAATCCCAACATTAATTTCGGTCTTGAATTCAGCGGCCGTTGGACAAATACTGATTATATTGACGGTTTCGATCCACCAGTAGTTTCCAAAGTCAATGACGTGTACTATTTCTTAAACTTTACCGTTACTTATAAACTGAAGACTACGGCCAAAGGATGGCCCTCTTTCAGATAATAAGCTGGATCATCTGGATGAAAAAAATACCGGGGCTTCTTTTTCTATTTGTTTTATCATTATCAGCAGCCGGACAGAGAAGTGCTGATTATGGTATCTATGGTGGTGTTACATCCTATCTTGGTGACATAAATCCAAACCGTTTGTTCTATCGTCCTCAGCCCGCTGGCGGTCTCTTTTACCGGTATAACCTTAATCCCAGACAGTCAATTCGGGCAAACCTCTTAATGGGAGGCCTAAAAGGTTATGACTCTGACTTTAACAATTCGTTTCAGATAGTACGGAATGATCAATTTGAAGGATTTGTAGCTGAAGGGGCAATTCAGTTTGAATTTAATTTTCTGCCATATTCAACCCAGGGTAAAAGATGGAATTATACACCATATATTGCCGCCGGTGTAGGGATTTCTTATTTAGATATTGATTCTTACATCTGGAATCAAGTAACTTCGTCATATAATGATCCTGTTCCTATCTCAAAGATTAATCCTGTCATACCTTTTTCGGTTGGTTTTAAGATTAATATCTATAAAAACCTGGGAATTGAAGCGGAATATAGTTTTCGTAAGACTTTTTATGATAAATTTGACGGCTTAAAAGATAATGTTGATCCAAATCAGGAAGCATGGCTCCACAACAACGACTGGTATTCATTTGCAGGCATATCATTTACCTGGAAGATATACAACAAACTGGTGGGTTGTCCGGCTTTTAAAGATGTGGATGAATCTAGAAGACGCTGAATTATGTCCCTGTTAGAACAGATCAATACTGACAAACTCCCCTCGCACATAGCAATAATTATGGATGGTAACGGAAGGTGGGCCAGGCAGAGAGGTATGGACAGGATATTCGGCCACCAGCAGGGAGTAAAGGCGTTAAGGGAGATCATTGAGGCATCCGCTGAATTAAAAATCAAATTTCTTACAGTTTACGCATTTTCTACCGAGAATTGGGGAAGACCTGATGATGAGGTTTCCGCACTTATGGGAATTATGGTTCAGTCACTCAACAATGAAACCGATACATTAGTCAGGAACAATATTAAGCTTACTGCAATCGGTGATACCGAACGGCTGGCAGATGATGTAAGGGAGAGGCTCCTTGAGACAATCCATATAACCTCAGATGCTACAGGGCTTAATCTGATTGTTGCAATGAGCTACAGCTCGAGATGGGAAATGACAGAAGCTGCTAAAAAGCTCTCCGAAGAGATCGCAGGTGGTTCCGTTATATCTGATTCGGTGAATGAGTTTAATTTTGAAAAATACCTTACAACATATGGAGTTCCCGATCCTGAATTAATGATAAGAACAAGCGGAGAAATGCGGATCAGCAACTTCCTTTTATGGCAGCTTGCATATACTGAATTGTACTTTACTGAAGTACTTTGGCCCGATTTTGGTAAGGAGGAACTTTACAGGGCAATTATTGACTTCCAGAAGAGAGAGAGAAGGTTTGGAAAGACTAGTGAACAACTTTTGGACAAATCATGAAATGATGGTGATTGATAGATTAAAAGAAATTTTGCTGACAGTAACCCTGATCTTTTTGAGCGGTACCTTGTTGTCGCAGGAAAGGGCCGAAATTATCGACTATTCGAACTCATATGATTATATTATTGGCGGGGTTTCCGTTTCCGGAGTGAGATTTCTTGATACAAATGCGCTGGTGGGAATATCGGGCTTAAGGATAAATCAGGAAGTCACTGTGCCGGGAGATGCAATAACAAACGCAGTGAAGAAATTATGGCAGCAAGGGCTTTTCTCGGATGTCAGGATAAATGTTGTAAAAACCGTTGCTGATACTATTTATCTCGACATAGCACTTCAGGAGAGACCCAGAATATCATCAGTAAGATATAACGGACTGAAAAACGCTGAGACTACAGATCTGGCTGAAAAGATTAATATGCCGGTGGGTTCTCAGCTTACCTCCTACCAGCTGAACAATACACGAAAGATAATAACCGACCATTTTGTTGAAAAGGGATTCCTCAATACTACAGTTGAATTTGTACAGAAGGATGATCCGGATCAGCCAAACAATATAATCCTTACTGTTGATGTCAATAAAAAGGAGAAGGTTAAAATAGAGGAGCTTTCATTTGCCGGCAACGAAAATTTCACAGCCAAACAGCTCCGGCATAAGATGAAAAATACAAAGAAGAAGAATCTTAACTTCTTCAAAGCCTCAAAATTCATCTCGGAAAAGTATGAGGAGGACAAGGATAAGCTGTATACTTTTTACAATGACAATGGATACAAGGATTTCAAGATCCTGAGCGATTCACTTTATCCTGTCTCCGAGGATCGTGTTGGTCTTGTAATCAAGGTTGATGAGGGTAAGCAATATTTTTTAAGGGATATAAACTGGGTTGGGAACAGTGTTTACAGGAAAGAAGATCTCGAGAAGATACTGAATATCGAAAAGGGGTCCGTATATAACCAGTCTCACCTTGAGGACAGGTTAAACGGCGCAGCAGGGGCACAGGATGCGGTAAGCAATCTGTACCAGGATAACGGTTACCTCTTTTCACGACTAACCCCGGTCGAATCGAAAATCGAAAACGATTCTGTCGATCTTGAGGTAAGGATATATGAGGGTGATCAGGCCTACCTTAATAATATTATTATTTCGGGAAACACCAGGACAAATGAACATATTGCCAGACGTGAACTGTTTACTCTGCCCGGTGATCTTTTCAGTAAGAATAAAATACTCAGATCGATCCGTCAGTTGGGTGTGATCGGCCATTTTGATCCTGAAAAGATAGCTCCGAATGTGGTCCCTGATCCTACAAACGGAACTGTTGACCTTCTTTATAAACTTGAAGAGAGGGCAAATGATCAGTTTGAGATATCCGGGGGCTGGGGTGCGGGAATGCTTGTTGGTTCAGTAGGGGTCCGCTTTAACAACTTCGCCATGAGAAACTTCTTCAACCTGAAAGAATGGAGACCTTACCCTTCGGGCGACGGGCAATCACTGAGCATAAGGGCACAGTCAAACGGCAGGCTCTACCAGTCATATAACCTTTCATTCATGGAACCATGGCTTGGCGGAAATAAACCCAATTCCTTCTCAGTTTCATTATACAGATCGCTGATGACAAACGGAAGGAAAAAAAGCGACAGCAATTTCCAGTCAATGCTCACTAACGGAGCTTCAATAGGCCTTGGTAAGAGACTTGAATGGCCCGATGACTTCTTTTCAATTTCGGGAGAAATAAATTACCAGAGATACAGGCTCAATGATTTTACTTATTATCATTTCCTCTTTTCTGACGGGACCTCCAATATGCTTACTTTCTCGACAAAACTTATAAGGTATTCGACAGGTCCTAACCTGATCTATCCGACAAGCGGGTCAACTTTTACACTATCACTTCAGGCAACTCCTCCCTATTCACTTATCAGCGGGAAGAATATGGTTGGGCTTACCGACAGGGAAAAATACAAATGGATCGAGTTTCACAAGTGGATATTCAAGGCTGATTATTTCCACCCGGTGACACAGGATGATAAACTGGTGATTAATGCAAGGTTTGCATTCGGATACCTCGGACACTATAATAAGGATATCGGGCCGTCGCCATTTGAGAATTTCTATCTGGGTGGCAGCGGTATGACAGGTTACAGCCTCTATGGAAGAGAAATAATCGCTCTGAGGGGTTATACGGATGGATCAGTTACTCCCACAGATCCGGGTTCGGGATCCCCGACAGGAAACGTGTATTCGAAATTTACACTTGAATTGAGGTACCCGGTTTCGCTTAACCAACAGGCCACAATTTACGCACTTGCATTCCTTGAAGCCGGAAAGGCCTGGTACCAGATCAAACAGTATAATCCATTCAGGATGAACCGGGCCGCAGGTATAGGTGTCAGAGCTAACCTGCCTATGTTTGGCCTTCTCGGCGTTGACTGGGGTTACGGATTTGATCCGGTCGACGACCCGGTGGCTTTCCCTGACGCAAATAAAGGACAATTTAGTTTCACTATGGGTCAGCAGTTTTAAATGTTAATTAATTATCAATTATGAAAAGAATAGGTGTTGTACTAGTTTTTGCATTAATGACAACGGTCTTTGCCGCTGCTCAAAAATATGCATTTGTGGATTCTGATTATATAAGGAAGAATATTCCGGCTTTTAACAAGGCCCAGGAGCAGCTTGATAATCTCTCGAAGCAATGGGAGAAAGAGGTTGCTGACGGGTATGCAGTTGTTGAACAGATGTACAAGTCATATCAAAACGATGTTGTACTTCTTTCACAGGAAATGAAGACTAAAAGGGAGGAGGCAATCATCGCCAAAGAAAAGGAGATGAAGGACCTTCAGAACAAGTATTTTGGAGTGGAAGGCGACCTTTTCAAGAAGAGAGAGGAACTTGTAAAACCTATCCAGGACGAGGTGCTGAAAGCAATAAAAACAATCGCTGCCGAAGGAAGCTATGCTGCCATATTCGACACAGCCTCGGGAGGGAACATCTTATTCGCTAATCCTAAGTATGATATCAGTGATCAGGTACTCGAAAAATTAGGTTATAAAAATTAATTAACTACTTTTGCATAATTATCAAAACACTAAAAATGATGAAAAGATTTATTGGAATTTTTGCGCTCGTTGTTATGGTTACATTCGTGGGACAGAATGCTTTAGCGCAGAATTTAAAATTCGGACATATTAACCGTACTGAACTTATTCAAGCCATGCCTGAATTTGATTCAGCCAGGGTTACTCTTGAAAAACTTAATACAGAACTTCAAAATACAGCGGAACTGTTGCAGGTCGAATTGAATAATAAATATGAAACTTATCTCAAGGAGAGCAAGAATCTGACAGAACTGGTTCGTCAGACCAAGGAACAGGAACTGAATGATGCTCAGAAAAGGTTAACAGATTTCCAGACAAATGCAAATACTACAATACAGGAAAAACAGGTAGCATTGTTCACTCCAATTACCGAAAAAGCCGACAAGGCGATTAAAGAGGTAGGAAAAGCTAACGGCTTTATCTATATTTTTGATCTTTCGGGTCAGGTAATAGCATATTTTGATGAGACAAAAAGCGTCAATATTATGACACTTGCCAAGACCAACCTTGGATTGAAATAAATTTCAGACAATAAACCGGTGACCATCCGCCAATCGGCAGATGGTCATTTTTTTAATATGTGTTCCGATGAAAGAACAACCAATAGGAATTTTTGATTCGGGCGTGGGGGGACTGACAGTTGCACATGCAATCAAGCAGATCCTTCCAGGTGAAAGTTTAGTTTACTTTGGGGACACAGCTCACCTTCCTTATGGTGACAAGTCAGCCGAATCGATAAGATATTATTCAGGTAAAATAACCGAATTCCTTCTTGATCATAATTCAAAGGTTGTTCTGGTTGCCTGCAATTCCGCTTCAGCATC
>DAIUKI010000085.1:0-9048 GCA_036848255.1 Bacteroidales bacterium
GCGGCACGTTTTACTTTTTTTGCTTTTTCAAGGGTATAGTTGGTCTCGATATCACCGAAATGAAGAGTCTGGCTGTTCATCGTGGGAGATGAGTTTACCATCCCGAAGTCAGAATACTTTTCAATCAGACCGATGTTTTTCACATTTGTGTATTTACTAAGAGTATACAGTAATGCAGTACCACTCACTCCGCCTCCGATAATAATTACATCGTGCTTCATTTTAAAACAGGGATTAAACCAAACGATAATTTAAAAAAAACTTTATGGAATATCTGAAATCAATCCCCAAGAAAATACAATATTCATTCAATTTACAAATATGTTGTAAATATTACATTTCGAATTATGTGAAATACTATTCCAATATATGGCAAAGTTCCTCTGATATAAACAATTAAATGAAGAATTTGTTTAAGCAGATCAAATCAATATTTAAAATTAATTTGATTCCTGTTTTACACATTCATTTCAACTGATGTTATTCTTTTTGAGAAAAGATCTAAGTACATACTGTAATATACCGCCATTTTGATAGTAGTTAATTTCGATAAATGAATCAAGCCGTGCAATCACATTAAATTCCAATATTATTCCGGAAGGTTTCGTTGCTTTCACTTTTATTTCTTTATTGGGAGTTAAATTCTCAAGGTTCAGAATATCGAAGGTCTCATCTCCTTTTAAGCCAATTGATGAGATATTTTCGCCTTTATTAAATTGAAGAGGTAAAACTCCCATACCCACCAGATTACTCCTGTGTATCCGTTCAAAATTTTCAGCAATTATAGCACGTACCCCCAATAGTGATACTCCTTTTGCTGCCCAATCCCGCGAGGAGCCACTTCCATATTCTTTCCCTGCAAGAATGACCAGGGGTGTGTGATTATCCCTGTATTTCATGGCTGTATCAAATATCGTCATTATCTTACCACTGGGGAAGTGCATCGTAAAACTACCTTCTTTTTCAATCAATCCATTCTTTAAGCGGACATTGGCAAATGTTCCTCTTATCATTACCTCGTGGTTTCCACGACGCGAACCATATGAATTAAAATCCTTTTTATCAATACCCTGTGCTTTGAGATATTCGCCTGCAGGAGAATTTTCTGCAATGGAGCCTGCGGGCGAAATATGATCAGTTGTAATTGAATCGCCTAATTTCAGCAGCACCCTGGCTGATCTGATATCCTGAATTTTTTCCGGCTCCATAGATATATTTTTAAAAAACGGAGCCTCTTTAAGGTAGGATGAATCTTCATCCCATTGATAAATATCACTCTTTGGAGCGGCCAGACTTTCCCATTTTTCATCTCCATGAAAAATGCTTTTGTAATTTGACACAAAATCTTCTGAATTCAGAACTTTATTGATAACCGCCTGAATTTCTTCCATTTCAGGCCAGATGTCTTTTAAATATACCGGTTCAAGATTCGGATCAAATCCCAGTGGTTCATTTTGAAAATCAAAATCGATCCTCCCGGAGATGGCATAAGCAACGACAAGAGGGGGTGAGGCTAAAAAATTCATCTTTATAAGCGGATGTATTCTGGCCTCAAAATTTCTGTTCCCGGAAAGAACCGAGGCAACAACCAGGTTATGATCTGTAATTGCTTTATTTATATGAACGGGTAATGGTCCGCTGTTCCCAATGCATGTTGTACAACCATACCCAACTATGTGAAATCCCAATGCCTCAAGAAATGGAAGTAAATTGGCTTTTTTCAGGTAATCGGTCACTACTTTTGATCCCGGTGCAAGACTTGTTTTAACCCAGGGTTTTGTCATCAATCCTCTTTCAACAGCTTTCCTGGCAAGCAGTCCGGCCGCTATCATAACATTCGGATTGGAAGTGTTTGTACAGCTTGTAATTGCAGCAATCACTACTGATCCGTCACAGATAAGGAATTCAGAATTGCCTGCTTTAATTCTTACACTCTTAAGGCCGTTCTTTTTCTCAGGTTTTGACTCTATTTCAATACCAGTTGCCTCTATTTTTTGACTTCCTGAGTCTGTGACCTGAAGATTTTCCTGGAGTTGTCCGCCTTCGTTTGACCATCCTCCTTTGGCTCTTTCATCCAAAGTAACATATACTCTCTCATAGCTGCTTTTCAGTATATCAATAAACCTGTTTTTTACGTTGGTCAGTGATATTTTATCCTGAGGTCGTTTCGGACCTGCAATGGATGGTTCTATATCACTTAAATTCAATCCGATAACCTCAGTAAATTTTATCCTATCTTCTTCCTGGCGCCATAAAAGATTTGTTTTCAAATATTGTTCAACTGTTTCTATTTGTTTTTCATCTCTTCCCGTAATCCTTAGATATTCCAATGTCGTATGATCGGGGGGAAAAAAAGTTACAGTGCAACCGAATTCGGGTGACATGTTTGAAATTGTTGCCCTGTCGGGCACTGCAAGCCCATTCAGACCCTCGCCAAAAACCTCCACAAATTTCCCGACGACCCCTTTCTTTCTTAACAGTTCGGCCACTGTCAGAACTAAATCTGTGGATGTAGTACCTTCCTTTAATTTTCCGGTCAGTTTTAAACCTATTACTTCAGGAAGCAGTATATAAATAGGCTGTCCGAGCATCACTGCTTCAGCTTCAATACCGCCGACACCCCATCCCAACACACCAATTCCGTTTATCATCGGGGTATGAGAATCAGTGCCTACCAATGTATCAGGAAATATAAGTCCATCTCTCATAGTGACTACTTTTGCCAGGTATTCAAGATTAACCTGGTGACATATTCCCATTCCGGGAGGAAGCACATTAAAGTTGTCAAATGATGATTTGGCCCATTTTAGCAAAGAGTATCTCTCATTATTACGTTCATAGTCCAATGCTTCATTTCGTTCGCAGGCATATTTGGTGCCGTAAAAATCGACCTGAACAGAATGATCGATTATTAAGTCGGCCGGAACCTGCGGATTAATCAATCGTGGATTTTTATTTTTACGCGCCACTTCCGATCGTATCGATGCAATATCCACAATTGATGGAACACCGGTAAAATCCTGCATTAATACTCTGGCAGGTAAATAGGGGATTTCATTATTTTCCTGTTTTGAATTCCAGTTTAATATGGTATTCAGGTGAGTTTTATTGAAACTACCGTTGTCAAAATTCCGGACTATATTCTCCAGAAGTATCCGGATTGAAAAAGGCAATTCTTCAATATCACGGCCATCTAAATGGATATCCCTTAGATTAAAGTAAGTAAACTTACCCAAAGCCGTAGTTATTTTTTTACGTAATTTTTCTAATCCATCCATTGTATAAACTTACTGTAATTTTATATTTATATAAACAGTTGAGATGCATGTTGAGTTTTATAAAACCTGCCTATTATCTTTAAACTGATTGATACAGCACATTGCATTCTATTGACATATCTGACATATCGTCTGTCTACCTGGTAGTTATAACTAACTTCCTCCCCTTTTTTAATTCATCATGAGATATAAAACAGCCTTTAACTTTTCTATTATCATAAGTAATCTTGCTGATTTTTTTACCTGGATTCTTTTTTATAATTGAAAAAATAGTTCCATCAAGATTGAATTCCACTTTGTCGAATAAGGGCACTGAAATAATATATTCCGGGTCGGACGGAGAAAAAGTGTATAATCCAATGGCATTGAAAACATACCACGACGACATTTCGCCGGCATCATCCATCCCGGCATAAGCCAGCTTATCTTTTCCCAGATCATAGAAATGGTTCATTATGCTGTCAAGTATGACCTGGGCTTTTTCCTGTTTGTCAACAAAATAGTACATAAACGGGAAACTGTGATCGGGTTGGTTTCCATGGCAATATTGTCCGATAAAGCCTGAAAAGTTATAGGCTTCGACTCCGTTCCATGGAATTGAAAAAAGGTCATCCAATTTATTTTCAAATTCAACTTTACTCCTATAAAGACCAACCAATCCTTTTGGATCATGAGGTGCGAAGAAGGAAGATTGCCAGGCATTGGCCTCCCGGTACATATATTCGTAGTATGGATATTCAGGGTCAAAATTCTTGATCCACTCCCCGTTAGCCAAACGTCCCCTCATTAATCCTGTTGATGGATCAAACACGTTTTTATAATTACCGCTCCTTTTCATTAACATCCGGTAGTTGCCTGTGTCGTCCAATTCCCTGGCTAACAGAGCCACTGAATAATCATCATAAGCGTATTCAAGTGTTTTGGTGACACCCGCCGTGGCTTTTGTTTCCACTTTTGGATTTGGAATGTCCTCCTCATAAACGTAACCTTCCGCCATATAATCCAGAATATACGGTCTGCTCCTGTTTTCGAGAGTGGCATTCCGTAAAAGCAGGTTGTAGGCTCTCCTTACATCAAAATCCCTTATTCCTCTTAAATACGATCCGGCTATGAAAGGAGCTGCATGGTCACCATGAAAGAAGGTGGGCATAAATCCGGTTAATTCGCCCTTGTTGATTAAGGACTTGATTACATCTGCCGTTACCTGGGGTAACAGCATTCCAAGTAAAATCAGCTTATTCCGGTAGTCGTCCCATAAAGATGGTTCTGTGTAATAATTAAATCCTTCATTTGCTACATTCCCCTTTAAATCTGTAAAGTCCATGTTAATATCGCTTCGTAAAGCGGGCCAGAGGAATGACCGGTATAGAGCAGAATAGAATATCCCCTTTTGCCTTTCAGTGCCACCGGTTACCTTAATTTTTGACAATAATGCCTCCCATATATTCAAAGCCTCCTGTACTACTTGTGAAAAGCTTTTCCCTGACATCTCCTTCTCTAAATTTTCCTTTGCATTCCTGATGCTTACAAATGAAAAACCTATCTTTAATTCCAACGGCTTAGACTCATCAACAAAATTGATGACCGATATTTTTTTTGTATCCTTTCTCAGGGAATCAATGTTTTTTATTTTATGATTGGAAACAGCATAGAAATACATTTTTTCGCCGGTTTGCTGAGACCCTTTAAAGACATATTCACCTTCCTGCCCGATTTCCCAGCTCCTGACTCTTTCATTAGCCATTCCAAGGTCAGCAATCAGTTTTTTAACCTGCCCTTCCTTATATGTGTATTTATGATATGCACACCGTAATGTCGAGGTTAATTCAGCATTAACAGCGTATCGCTCAAGATAAACCTGGTAATATCCGGGTCGGGCCGACTCGTTTTTGTGGGTGTATGAAGAACAATAGTTATCGGGAGAAATAGTGCCGGTAACCGGCAACAAGGGAATATGGCATAAATTCCAGTGTCCTTTACTGGTATGGGCAAAGCCATAGATAACGGTATCTTCATACTGATAACCGGAGCCGCTTCTGAACTTAGTGACCGGAGTTAACTGAACCATGGCATTGGGAACCGATGAACCCGGAAATACCTCTGCACCCCAGGTCCTGAAAGTAGGCTTATATCCAATGTCGATACTGTCCCACAAGGTGGCAGTACCTAAAAAAGGATTAACATAGTCAGTTAGCTTTACCTGAGCTTGTAAAGAAGTTGTTGTAAACCAAAACAATACAATGGATAGAAAATTCTTAATCATGCTATTTCAATTGTAGGGTAACTCCTTTATTCCGTTAATAAAACCAGGGAATAAATTCATTCCATTTGCATAAGAAATTCCCTCAGGGCAGCGGCATTGTTAAATTCTTCCTCTTTGGATGAATAGAGCAGCGTTAAAGTGCCGTGTTTGATTTCCAGTTTTTTCAATCTTTCCAGCTCCGCTTGTTTGCCGGCTAACTCGTTTTTGTACTTCTGCTTGAATTCCTCCCATTTGCCGGGATCATGATTGTACCATTTGCGCAGTTCGTTGCCTGGCGATATCTCCTTTATCCATTCATTCCATCCTGCTTTTTCTTTGGAAATTCCCCTGGGCCAAAGCCTGTCAACCAAAACTTTGTATTGTTCCCCGGGCTTTTCCGGATCATAAACTCTTCTCAGTGTAATCATCTGAATAGTATTTAAGGGACCATGGTTCAAACAATAAATGTAACAATTTGTTTTATGAGCATCGGCTATTAATAGTAAACTATTTCAAATCCCACTTGTGGATTGGCTTCGCCGAGCTCGCCTTCGGATAATAGGCTTAACTTTACTGTGTTTTGAATTCATAAGACTATGGAGGGAAAAAAACTGGAAATAAAAGTTGCCATTCAGATCCAAAAACCCGCAAATATGGTTTTTGAAGCTATTGTCGATCCTGTGAAAATGTCAAACTATTTTATTTCAAAAGGAAGCGGCAGGATTGAAGAAGGGAAAGTGATAATGTGGAGGTTCCCGGAATTTGACATGGAGTTCCCTGTCAGGGGAGGAAGAATCGAAAAGGATAAATATATTTCATTTTTCTGGGATACCGATGGCAGGGAGATGCTGGTGGAAATTACTATCACCGGTAAACCAGATAAATCATCTGTCGTTACAATTACGGAAAAAAGCATGCCCATGGATGAAAAGGGGATCAAATGGTTACAGGGTAATTCAGAAGGATGGGCGAATTTTCTGGCATGCTTGAAAGCTTTTCTTGAATACGGCATCAATCTCCGGAAGGGCGCTTTTGATTTTATGTCAGAAAAATGAACCCCCGATCATATAAATTACGTCATTAATTACTTCCTTAAATTCCTGATCATGGAAATCAAAAAATGCCTTGCAATAGTTTTTGTGATCCCGTTTACTTTCCTGGTTAACGCCCAATCGTCCGGAGATAAAAGCGAATCCGTTTATACGCAGAAGCCAGAAGATCCGGAAGCAATTTTTTTTACTCCGGAGGAATTCAATATAAAAGCCGATGGCAGAACGGATGTTTCAGATGAACTGCAAAGCGCCATAAATAAAGTCAAGACAGAAAAGAATTTCGGAATAGTCTTCCTGCCTGAAGGCAGGTACCTGATAAGCAAAATCATATATATTCCGGCTGCCGTCCGGCTGATCGGTTACGGCAAGTATCGACCCGAGATAGTTCTTGCAAGAAACTCTCCTGGATATCAGAAGATCGATCCGGACAGCCCGTATCCTGAAAAATACATGATATTTTTCACAGGGGGCCTCGTGACTGAAGGAAGACAGCCGGGTGATGCAGGTGCAGGGACATTCTACAGCGCCATTTCAAATATCAACCTGCGAATTGAAGACGGCAATCCCATCGCAGTAGCCCTCAGGACACATTATGCCCAGCATGGTTTTGTAAGCCACATGGTAATAAATATCGGGAAAGGGAAAGCCGGGATCTCGGAAGTGGGAAATGAACTGGAGAATATAAAATTCTATGGGGGCGATTATGGTATCATTGCCGGGCAGACATCACCGAGCTGGCCTGTGGCAATGGTCGATACATATTTTGAAGGTCAGCGCAAAGCTGCAATTCAATGCCATAATACCGGATTTGCCATTGTAAACATGCATGCAAGGAATGTCCCGGTGGCTGTGGAGATAAAGGAAAACGACATCGACCGGCTCTTCATGGAAGATTGTGTTTTCGATAATGTGAAGGATGCTGCAATAATAATCAGCAGGGAACAGCATGCCCTCACCCAGGTTAATCTTATAAATGTGAGTTGCAGGAATGTGCCAGTGCTCGCCAAAATGCGTCAGAGCGGCGAAAAAATCGAGCCGGGCATGAAGTTATACCGGGTGAAGGATTTTACGTACGGACTGGTGATGGATGATATGGTAACCGGCTCGGAATACAGGACTATAAAGGAGATTGAGCCTTTGAAAGTCTTTCCGGCCGGAACTGAACCTTTAATCCCTTCCCTTCCGCCGATGGAGTCATGGGTAAACATTAGAGAGCTGGGTGCAAAAGGAGATGGTGTGACAGACGACACCAGGATTTTTGAGAATGCAATTGCAATGCACAAAAACATCTATGTTCCACAAGGTTGGTACCACCTTACCAGAACCCTGAAAATGAGGCCGGGTACTGCGCTTATCGGGCTTCACCCCATGGGAACACAGCTTATTATTGATGAAAGCGAACCTGCTTTCAGCGGTTTCGGAGGGCCGGTTCCATTAGTTGAGTCATCGGAAGGGGGTGATGATATCCTCAACGGCATTGGATTAAATACCGGAGGTATCAACTACCGTGCGGTTGGGTGCAAATGGATGGCAGGTGAAAAATCCTATATGAACGATATCAAATTTGTGGGTGGTCACGGTACCTTGAGAAGACCTGAAACTGGATCCGAAGCCAGCCGGCAGCAGCCAGCTCCGGGACAGGGAGGCCGGCAGGGAAGCGCCCAACGCGGGGCACTTGCTTTCGGAATGGGACCCCGGGCTGCTAGCTCCCCATCAAACCCTGTCACCGAACAAGGGCTCGACCTGGCCTGGGATAACCAGTTCTGGAGCTTGTGGATCACTAAGAACGGGGGAGGGACCATTAAGGATATCTGGACAGCCAATAGTTATGCCACAAGCGGGCTTTATGCAAGCAATTCGTCAACACCATGCAGGATCTTGGCAATATCCCTTGAACATCATATTCGCAACGAAGCCAGGTTCGAAAATATCTCAAACTGGAAATTGTATGCTTTTCAGCTTGAGGAAGAGAGCCGCGAAGGGAAGGAGTGTCAGAGTGTGGAACTGTCAGGCTGCACCGATATGCTTTTCGCAAACTTCTGGAATTACAGGGTTATAAGGGTATACACCCCGAAAAGCTTTGCCATGAGAGTCTGGAATTGCGAGAATATCGAATTCCGTAATGTTAAAAACTATACGCAGAAGCTTGTCAACACTGAATTCACGGTATATGATGTAAATAAAAAGCTTCCTGTTTATCCCTGGGAATATGCCAGGCTACTGATAACCGGCAGGGAGAAAAGTAACCTTGAAATAACCAGCCAGCCATGGAAAGCCGACAAGCTGATGTCAGGATTTGATTTCCTGACTGGAATAACGGCCGACAGCAAAGGAAATGTCTATTTCTGTGATACAAGACTAAAAAAGATCTACATGTGGTCCGCTGAAACTAACAGCGGAAAACTGTTAGCTGATTATCCGTATCAGCCCCTGGTCCTTGCAGCCGACTCAAAAGATAATATCCTGGCTGTGTTCA
>DAIUKI010000086.1:0-8999 GCA_036848255.1 Bacteroidales bacterium
AGCCGGATGTCATTGATCCATTCCAGTTCGGGCCATAGTTTCTTAACAACTTCATTCATATTGACAGATTTTGATCAATTTAACCTGGAAATAATTGCATCAGTCATCTGCACTGTCGATGCTGCGCCATTATGAACAACCTCCGGAGAGCCGGTCATTTTCATCATGTCATAGGTTCTTGTTTTGCCTTCAAGGATTAATCCGGCTATGGCCTTCCTTATTTTATCCGCCCTCTTTTTTTCGCCGATATAATCAAGCATCATACATGCCGACTCGATCATTGCAACCGGATTAACAATTGGGATCTCATACCCCGCGTATTTCGGGGCCGAGCCGTGTGTAGGTTCAAAGACGGCAATCCCGTCCTCTGAAAACTGGGCGCTGCATGCAAAGCCAAGACCTCCAATAAGGCCTGCAAATGCATCGGAGGCAATGTCACCGAACATGTTCCCGGCAACAATAACTCCGTAATCCTCTGGATTCTTTGTCAGCCACATCATCTGTGCGTCAATGTTTGTGTTGAGAAGTTTTATCTCCGGAAATGAGCTTTTATGAATTTCTTTTGCCAGTTTCCACATCAGCCCTGAAGTTTCCCTTATGACATTGGGCTTTTCGCATACTGTGACAGATCTGTAACCATATTTCACGGCATAATCAAATGCCGCCATCAGGATCCTTTCAGTTGCCTTCCTTGTAAAAATCCTGGTCGAGATTGATAACTCCTCCACGGGAACCCTGCTAAAATTTTCAGCGAATTTCGGATGGGTCAGCAGTGCTCTGTAAACCTGTTCAGGCGGATTGGTCCATTCTACTCCCGAATAGAGGCATTCGGTATTCTGGCGAAAAATGACAACATCAACAACAGGCTCCTCTATTGAGTTTCCTTTTCCCCTCCTGATGAAGTTGAGAGGATTCCCTTTATACGACTTGCATGGCCTGACGCATATATCGAGATTGAATTTCTGCCTTAGTCCGACAATCGGGCTTGAATAGATATAACCTTTTCCCTGAAGAGCAGGATTAAGTTCAGCCCTGGCCTCTTCATTTGGTTTGGATGTTATGGCTCCGAACAATGCTATCTTATGTTTCATTATCAGATCAAGAGTTCTCTGAGGCAGGGGATTGCCTTCACTGCACCAGAATTCCCACCCGATATCACCATGAACATATTCAGCTTCAAATCCGGAAGCATCCAGTACCCTTAATGCCTGATTCAATACTATTCTCCCGATCCCGTCTCCTGGTAATGTAACTATTGTCCGCTTTGCCATAAAAATTAAATTTAAGAATATCGCGTGCCGTAAAAATAGCAAAAAATCAGTACTTTTATGTCTTACTGAAGGCCAATTGTATAAGCATGAGCATTCTATCCGGATTAAATCCTGCACCTGTCTGGACCTATTTTGAAGAGATCTGTAAAATACCTCGCTTAAGCAAGAATGAGGGGAAGATCAGAACTTACCTCCTCGAATTTGCTGAAATGTATAATCTCCCATCTAAGGAAGACTCTGTTGGTAATATTCTAATTACTAAGCCTGCCAGTCCCGGATTTGAAAACACGAAAACAATTGTTCTTCAGAGTCATATGGACATGGTCGGGGAGAAGAACTCGGATTATCCCCATAACTGGCTCACCGATGCTATTGTTCCGTATATTGAAAGTGGTTTTGTAAGGGCCAGGGGGACAACGCTCGGAGCAGATGATGGTATCGGAATAGCATCTCAGATGGCTGTGCTTACAGACTCCGGTATCAAAGCCGGGAAAATTGAATGCCTCTTCACCGTGGACGAAGAATCAGGGATGACAGGTGCTATGAATCTTCAACCCGGGTTTTTTGAAGGAAAGACATTGATAAACCTTGATTCAGAGGATGAAGGGATATTGTTCATCGGGTGTGCCGGAGGAATGGATACAGTTGGCATCCTTAAATATAAGTGCATCCCTGTGCCCGAAGGATCAGCAGGCATTGAAATCTCGATGACCGGGTTGCGCGGCGGACATTCCGGGGATGAGATCCATAAGGGCTTTGGAAATTCGGTTAAGCTGATGACAAGGATATTGCTGTCCCTGTCGGAAAAGTTTGGCATTACAGTTAACAGGTTTGATGGAGGAAATCTCCGTAATGCCATTCCCAGGGAGGCATTTGCAGTGATAGCAGCTGATAATACAATAAAAGACGAAGTGATTGAGCGGGTTATGGCATTTCAGAATATCCTGAACGGGGAATTCGGGGAAACTGAGAAGGATCTGAGAATTGCTGCAAAAGAGATCGAAGTTCCGTCGACGGTGATGAACAGGGAAAGCCAGGCCATGCTTCTCAACTCCCTCAACTGCTGCCCTCACGGAGTGATTGCCTGGTCGCACGAAATGGATGACCTGGTTGAAACTTCCACAAATCTTGCTTCGGTGAACTTTACTGAGGATAATGTAATAAAGATCATTACAACCCAGAGAAGTTCAATAGAATCGTCAAAGCAAGATATTGCCGGAATGGTCGAATCGTGCCTGGTTCTTGCAGGTGCTGAAGTAACTCACTCTGATGGTTATCCGGGATGGAAACCCAGCCTTAAATCGGAGATCCTTAAGATCACACGTGAATCATATATCAGGCTTTTCGGTAAAGAGCCCCTTGTAAGGGCTATCCATGCGGGTCTCGAGTGCGGACTTTTCTACGAGAAATTCAGGGGATTGGATATGATATCATTCGGACCGTCAATAAGAGGGGCCCATACGCCGGAAGAGAAGATTGAAATCAAAACAGTTCAAATGTTCTGGGATCTGCTGATCTACGTTATCTGCGCAGATCAGTCATAAACAACGAACTCATCCTTGCCTGCTCCGCAAACCGGACACAGATAATCCCACGGGAGATCGCTGAAGGCAATTCCCGGTTCTATCCCGGATGATGCATCGCCTTCTTCAGGATTATAGATATATCCGCAGATGACACATTTATATTTTTCCATTTAATAAATTGCTATTTCCTTATCTTCCTGACGACATCTATAACTGTCCCGTCGACCCATTTTATTGCAGCCACAATTTCATCTTCAAACTCAGGTTTCGAAGGCTTGCCGCAGATCTTCTCAGCCTCGTCCTTAAGCTGGGCAATTGTCTTTATCGGCAGTCCGCTATCCTTTACGCTGTCAATCAGATCCTTCCGGAGTGGATTTATTGCAATTCCCCTCTCGGTAATAATCACATCGATAAGTTCCCCCGGTCCGCATAATGTTGTCACCTCATCTACAATAACAGGGATCCTGTCGCGGAACAAGGGTACAGGAAGGATAACATTCCTTGCGTGAAGACAGTTCTGCCAGCCTCCGATGCCATGAAGAAGATAGCCATCTGAATGTGTCACAACGTTACCGTTGAAATTAAGGTCAACTTCAGTGGCTCCAAGAATCATAATGTCCATCATGCTCGTCAGGTTTCCCTTGGAGTGATAATTATAAGCATTGAAAACCGGATAAGGAACATGATTGGGATTCTTACCTACTGAAATAACTGAATCCAGATCAAAAGCCTGAGCATCAAGTATATATCCCATTTGTCCCTGCTCAAGCATCTCAACCATATATTTTGTGCTACCTCCGAATCCGAATTTTGATTTCCAGCCCTTTTCCTTAAGTATCCCGTGCAGAAAAACAGCTATGGCAAGAGAGGTTCCTCCTGCTCCAGACTGCATTGCAACACCATCCCTGAGGATACCCGATTTTTCGAGGAAAGTAGCAGTCAATTCTGCTATCAGCAGTCTGTCGGGGCTTTTCGTTATCTGTGTTGTGCCCGATACTATCTTTTCAGGTATGCCTATCTTATCGACGACGACGACATAATCAACATAGTTGCCCTCAATTTCCATTGGAAAGCATGGAAGATCAACAAGATTGTCGGTCACTACAATAACATTGGTGGCAAACATCGAGTCGGCTTTTGCATACCCCAGGACACCGCATGCTGAACTGCCTCCCGTGCCTTTTGCGTTTCCATATGAATCGGCCGTGGGAGCAGCCAGAACTGCAATATCAATTTTTACTTCACCGTCCTGAATTGCCTGAACGCGTCCGCCATGAGAACGCAGAACTGCTGTACCCTTCATATTGCCTTCCGACACAAATCTTCCGAGGGGTCCGTTCATGCTCCCTTCTATCCTGTTTATAGTGCCATCCTGCAGATATTTGATCACAGGATCGTTGCAGGGGAAAGAGGCTGAAGGGAACCAAATCAGATCCTTCACTCCTATCGCCGAGGCTATTTCAAACACTTTGTTGCTGATCAGGTCGCCATCCCTCAGATGGTGATGCGTTGAAATTGTCATTCCATCACTGATGCCGCATCTTAAAAGCGCCTCCTCAAGAGTTGCGACTACCTTGTTCCCGTCATCCGGGAAATCAGCACAGGAAGGAATCGGAGGACCATATTTATTTCCATATGGCCGGTGTTTTCCGACACCCTTGAAAGGAATTTCCGGTTTGCCGTTGATTTCTGTGGGAACAGCCCTTCCGGCTGCGTTTATTACTGTCGGGATCGCCATAATATAAGCTGTTTATTAGATTATTTCAGTTCCGCAGGCATTTCATCCATCCAGTTTTCTGAAACCAAACCAAGCCTTAATGCCAGGTTAATTATTTTCTGAGCCCTGGCAACTACGGGAGGATCGATCATTTTTGAGCCAAGGGCAACAACACCCAGCCCTTTTGATCGGGCATCCCGGAATGCAATAACTATTCTTTTGGCTTTTTCTATTTCTTCAGCACCCGGAGCAAATCCCTTTCTGATAACAGGTATCTGTCTCGGATGGATGCATCCCATCCCTTCGAATCCCATGGCCTTGGAAGTCAGAACATTCTGATACAGGGCATCCATGTCGCCGACATCCGGGAATACAGAATCGATCGGTTGAATACCTGCAGCTTTGGCGGCATTAACGATCCGGGTCCTGGCATAAAGAGTCTCCATTCCTTCCCTGGTCCTCGCGACTCCCATATCAGCGGTCAGATCTTCGAGCCCCACAGCTATTGCCACAACGCTTGCGGCAGAACGGGCAATTTCAAAAGCCATTTCAACACCAAGGGCGGTCTCAATGATAGGCATAAGATAAACAGGGTTAGTAATCCCGGCTCCGGCTCTGATCTCTGAGATCCTCTCTTCAATATTCCTTACATTTCCTGAATCTTCGCACTTTGGTATGAGAACCAGATTGACATTATGCGGAACAACAGCCTCCAGGTCCTTCATACCTCTCTCACCCTGGTTTATTCTGACCATCCGTTCAGCGCCATTGAAATTCAACTGCCTCAGGGCATTTCTTACAAGGATCCTGGCTTCATCCTTCCTGTCGGGAGCGACAGAATCTTCAAGATCGAGGATTATCCCATCGGCTGAATGCAGCCCGGCATTTATCATCATTCCTGGTGTATTTCCCGGAAGATAGAGCCGTGAAAAACGAAACCGGTCAGGTAATGTTGAATATTTGTTATCATCCGCCATTTCCGGAAGATAATCCATTTGGGTGACAGTCAGTTTTTTTATTGCTGATTCCAGACGGGCCGAGATCACGAAAGGCAAAGCGCCTGAGTCGTCAATACTGAGAACAGCATCCCTGATCAGGTAATAATTCAGTATCTCAATACACTGCTTGCGTATTGATTCCCCATACAGAACCCCGACTTTTGATCTAAGGTCGATACTGATACCGCCTTCTCCCCTGAGCCCGAGACTAATTTCGCAGTCGGACCGGATCTTCGGACCGGAATTTCCCGATTTTGCACAGATGCTATTCATATCCACAAAATGTTTATTTCTTATGAATTATGGTCAATCCATTTCCATAATCAGTTCATCCTGCAGGACAGTCTGGCCTTCGGTGACTTTTATTCCTGAAATCACTCCATCCCTCTCTGCTTTGATCTCGTTTTCCATTTTCATAGCCTCAAGACTGAAGAGTTTCTGATTCTTTGAGACTGTATCGCCCTGTTTGACAAAGAATTTGACAATAATTCCAGGCAACGGGGATTTTATTTCAGTTTTCGGACCTCCCGACTTTTTCTCGATCTCCTTTTGTGGTTCCTTTACACCTGACCGCACCACAATAGGAGTCTTATCCGGCTTCTTATTTCTTTCAATTTCAACTACAAAATCCTCATCGTTCACTTTCAGCTTAGCTACATTTCCATCGAGGGAAAGAATATTCACATCATATTTTTTCCCTTTTATAAAGAACTTAAAGTTTTTCATGTTATATATCCCTTTAATCTATTTAATTCCAGCACAACCCTTTTATAAAATATCCCGGAGTGATTGCGGGTTATCTCAAATTCCTCATACTATACAGCTTGGAGCTCCATGGAGAATAAGTCTTTGAGACACGTTTAACTGTAATTACATCGCTCTCCTCATCGTGCATCTCATTGAAATACATATATAACGCCATCGCTATTGCCGCTTCAGTATCTGAATCCCGGATTTCAGAGGGTTCCGCTGCTTCCGGCTCCAATGGTTTCTGTTCCTTCTTATCTGAACCATATTTCTTTATCCAGGGGACAATGACCCTGAAAATAAAGTACAACAGGACGATTGAAAGCACGATGATATTCAGCCATATCAGCAGCCTGATTGTCGCTGCATCATCAGGATTAATGTTTAAAAGATTCCGGAAATTGTAGTGCATGATCATTTGATTTTGCTATAACGGTATATTTGCATGCTTTTTCATAGGACCGGGATCCTTCTTTGTTGCAATTGTCCGCAATGCCCTGATGATCCTGAATCTTGTGTTCCTCGGTTCAATAACATCATCAATGAAGCCATATTTTGCTGCTTCATAAGGATTTGCAAACCTTGCCCGGTATTCAGCCTCCTTTTCAGCTACATATTTCGCCTTTTCCTGAGGATCATCAATTTCCGCCAGCGTTTTTCCTTCAAGGATCTCGATAGCTCCTGAAGGGCCCATCACTGCAATTTCAGCTGAAGGCCAGGCATAATTTATATCTCCCCTTAGCTGTTTTGACGACATCACGCAATGTGCTCCCCCGTACGATTTTCTAAGTGTCACCGTTACTTTGGGTACTGTTGCTTCGCCATAGGCAAACATAAGCTTTGCACCGTGAATGATAATTCCTCCATATTCCTGGCCGCTTCCGGGAAGGAATCCCGGAACATCAACCAGTGTTACAACTGGGACATTGAATGCATCGCAAAATCTTACAAATCTTGCAGCCTTTCGCGACGCATCTATATCAAGCACCCCTGCCAGAAAGTTCGGCTGATTGGCGATGATCCCAACAGGCATGCCGCCCATCTTGGCAAATCCAACTACGATATTGCGTGCATATCCGGCGTGAATTTCCAGGAACTCGCTGTAATCGACGATTTTATAAATTACATCCTTTATATCGTATGGTTGATTGGTGTTTTCAGGGATAATGCTGTTCAGATCATCTTCCTTGCGGTCGATCGGGTCGTCGCATTCAGTAAGGGGGGGCTCCTCCATATTATTCTGGGGAAGATAGCTCAGAAGCTTCCGGATAAGCAGAAGCCCCTCCTCCTCCTCATCGACGACGAAATGAGCAACACCCGATTTGGTACCATGAACCGCTGAACCTCCAAGGTTTTCAGTGGAAATATCTTCACCTGTAACAGTCTTGGTTACCTTGGGTCCTGTCACAAACATATAACTGCTTTTCTCGCTCATTATGATAAAATCAGTAAGCGCAGGGGAATATACTGCACCACCTGCACAAGGTCCGAAAACAGCAGATATCTGGGGTATGACCCCTGAGGCAAGAATATTCCTTTCAAATATCTCAGCATATCCTGCAAGGCTTCTTACTCCCTCCTGGATGCGGGCGCCTCCGCTGTCATTTATTCCTATTACCGGAGCGCCAACTTTCATTGCCTGATCCATCACCTTACAGATTTTCTGCGAAAATGCTTCCGACAACGATCCTCCGAAGATCGTGAAGTCCTGCGCAAAAACATATACCACCCTCCCGTCAATTGTGCCATGACCCGTCACTACTCCGTCGGTCAGGAATTTCTTGTTACCCATACCGAAATCCTCGGTCCTGTGAGTGACAAACATATCAAACTCTTCGAAGCTACCTTCGTCCAGAAGTATATTTATCCTTTCCCTTGCTATTAATCTTCCCTTTGAGTGCTGATCTTCAATTTTATGCAATCCGCCTCCGACACGTGCTTTTTCCCGGAGATCAATCAGTTGCTTAACCTTCTGCTGGCTATCCATTTGGAATCTGTTTTATGTAAGTATTATGTACTATCTGGCTTTGTGTTCGCATAATTCAATAAGCACTCCGCCCGTTGATTTTGGATGCAGGAATGCTATACTGAGCCCTTCAGCGCCTTTCCGGGGATTGGCATCAATCAGCCTTACTCCCTCTTTTTCTGCATTTCTGAGCTGTTCATCGATGTTGTTGACAGCAAATGCGATATGGTGGATCCCCTCCCCTCTCTTTTCGATGAATTTTGCAATGGGTCCTCCAGGATCAGTCGATTCGAGCAGTTCAATCTTTGTCTGGCCAATCATAAAGAACGCTGTTCTCACCTTGTGATCCGCAACTTCTTCAATATTATAGCATTTCAGTCCGAAAACTTTCTCATAAAAGGACACTGAGCCGGCAAGATCTGAGACAGCAATCCCAATATGTTCAATATGTGAGGGTTCCATCTTATGTTTTTTTAATAATTCAAAAGGTATAATTTAAGCAAAATTAACTGCTTAAAAATACCTCAGGCAGATAAAAATCATGTTTATATAAATTTTCCGGCCGGAAATCTGTCAGAATGGGAACTCGACAGGAGTTGTGATCTCAGACTCAACGTTTTCGGGCTTTTTTGCTGCCACATGTACTGGATTTCCGTCAACAAAAATCGCTTTATAGGGGGTCACCGGACAGGCATATTCACAATGACCGCATCCGATGCAAATATCCTGGTCAGTATCAGGAATTACAAGGTTACCCTCATAGGGGATCATGAA
>DAIUKI010000087.1:0-8998 GCA_036848255.1 Bacteroidales bacterium
GAATGCCAGGATAATAAATTTACTGACAAACCAATTAAGCCCCAAACAAAAAACGGTATTTGTGCTTTCGGAGCTTGAGGGGCTGGATTCTGATGAAATAGTGAGAATAGCCGGAATGGCAAAATCGGCTGTGAAGACAAACCTCTATTATGCCAGGAAGAAAATCGGATCACTTTTGAAGAAGTACATATGAAGATGAAACAGGAAAATGACAGGTATGATAAGATTGTGAAGATCCTTAAGAACTCCAGACCGGATTTAATTAAACCCGAAGAAATTGAAAATGAGGTTATAAGGAGGATTCAACGCTACAACCAAAGGAGTGGCAGATTCTCAGATTTCATTGAATCTCTTTTCGGTTGGGTTTATATAGGTTGGGTGAGAAGAAGCCTTATAGGAGTTTCAGTAGTGCTAGTTGCAATATTTGTTTATCAGCAGGCTTTTATTTTCAGGCAGGTGAAAAACATCAGCAAACAGATTGTAATTACCGGAAATGAGAGGTCATCCGTTTCTTCATCGGTGCTCGATAAGAGACTCACTCTGTACAAGATGTCAGCCAGATTATCACCGGCAGGTGAAATCCGGATATCAGAGAGCCAGCTGGAAGAACTTCTTGACTCTTATAATGACCTGCAGGTTAAATATAAGGACCTCATGAGAATAATCGAAGGGGATCCTGAACTGAAAGGTTATTTTGAAAAAAAACTAAAGGGAGAGAGGAAATATAAACCTGATATTTAATATTATGAAAAGCAGGAAATTAAAACTCATCATTTCAATGGTCCTGGTCATTGCTGCCTCATGCAATGAGCCGGAAACCGTTGTCACGAATATTGTTCATACCGATGGATCTGTAACAAGGAGGATTGAAATGAAAAACCTTGAAAACAAGTTTGAAGTTTCCGATTTGCAGGTACCATTCGACAGCACCTGGACGATCAGGGATTCACTGGAGATAGATAAGCAGGGTGATACTATCTGGGTAAGGCGAGCAGAAAAACTGTTTTCCAGCGTTGATGAGATCAACCGCACTTATCTTTCCGACAGCGGAGCAAATAAGGAAATAAAGCGTCATGCTGAATTCGTTAAAAAATTCAAATGGTTTAACACCGAATACACTTTTTCTGAGATAATTGAAAATAAAATGAAATTCGGCTACCCCGTTGCTGATTTCCTTAACCCTGAGGAGGTTCAATGGTTTTATTCGCCCTATAACCTTAAACATGAAAAGAGAAATGGTCCCGACAGCCTTAAATTCAGGGCATTTAGTGACACTGTTGATAAGCAGATTGAGAGATGGTATCTGAAAAATATTATTTCGGAATGGATCGGCGAATTTTCTATCCTCACAAAGGGAAAAGCCGGCACTGACATGACGCGGGATGCATTAAAACAGCAGGAAAATGAATTCGTAAGAATAGTTGAAAAGGACATGGAACATTTTGACAGTCTGTGGCAGAATGGCGAGGTGCTTAGAGAATTCATGGGAGATGACAATGCACTTAAATTCAAAACCGAAGCTGATTCCGCTGCCGTTATTGCCACAGAGCGCTTCTGGGTCTCCTACAGCCCTTATACAGTCAGAACACTCATGCCTGGCAAACTTACAAGTACAAACGGATTTATGGATTCAACGGGCTTTTTATTGTGGCCTGTGGAATCGGACTTTTTCCTGACAGAACCATATATTATGGAAGCTGAATCGAAAATTTCAAACAAATGGGCATGGATCATTTCAGGATTATTCGTGGTATTTGTGGGCATCGGAATCATGATACGCAAAAAAAATAAAGGCTGATATACTCAGCCTTTACTTTAACCCTAACCTACTAATAACCAAGCACTTTTTATCTAAATCTAACGACTATAATCTTTCAGCCTCAGCATCAGCTTCTGACGTGTAAAGAATATCCTGCTCTTTACTGTCCCTATTTTTAATCCCAGCTTATCAGCGATTTCGTGATACTTGAAACCATCAATATGCATCTTGAACGGTATCCTGAATTCATCACTCAGTGATTCGATTGCTTTTTCAATTTCACCCTGAGCATAATTGGACTCCGGAGAAATGAATCCCTTGTCATGTGGCATATTCAGATAGTAGAGATCCTGCGTTCCGTCGATTATGGTATTCTCCTTTATATTACGCCTGTAATTATTAATAAAGGTGTTTTTCATTATTGTAAATACCCATGCTTTGAGGTTTGTGAAATCGACAAATTTTTCCTTATATGTTATTGCCTTGAGATAAGTGTCCTGAACAAGATCCAGGGCAGAATCCCGGTCCGATGTCAGGCTCATTGCAAACCTGTGAAGGTTGCCTTTCATTTCGATCAGACTGTTGTTGAATTCATGTGCTGTCATGGTTTTTATCTTTTGATTGTAAGGACAAATATATGTATTCAATAAAAGATAAACAAATCTTAATATCCTAATATCACATAAATCCAAACGCTTTCTAAATAATATGATTTCAGAAAAATCAGTATATCAGCGATATAAACCAATAGAATTTAATCTGTTCTAAATTTTAAGAAAATTATATTAAGCGAAAATTGGTTTATTCAATCCTCGTTTTCTATTCCGCCTCACCCAAAATCATCTCCTGAAGGAGAGGGGGTTTAGGGTGAGAAGCCGAATGGAACCAGAAGAATTAGGAAGGATTAAGAAAAAAGAAGAAAAGGAATATGTTGAAGGAACAACAGTTTCTCATTCGCGGAACCCTATTATTCCTCCAACTTTAGTATTTTTAAACAAAAAAACTGATGGATTTTAACATTAAGCTCAGTAACAGCCAGATCCTGAGAGGATACATTAAGAGTCCGGGTGAAAATCTTTGTGCAGTTGTGATCATGGTGCACGGACTGGGCGAACATGTGCAGCGGTACACAAACTGGGCCGGCTTATTCAATGAAAGAATGATTGGGTTTGCCGCCGTGGATCTTCCGGGTCATGGCCTTTCCGAAGGTAAAAGAGGACACATCAAGAATTATTCACTTACCGATGAGATGATCGATATCCTTCTTAACGAATGCCGGATGACTTTCCCCGGAGTACCTCTGTTCCTTTACGGACATAGTCTGGGCGGAGGGATTGTACTCGATTACCTTGTACGCAAGGATCCGAAGATCAGGGGAGCAATAGTTACTTCACCCTGGCTCAGGCTGGCTTTTGAACCAGCTTCTTCAAAGGTTAAAATGGCAGCCTTATTGAATAAAATATTTTCTTCACTGGTTCAGCAGTCCAATTTGGTGGTGGAATATATTTCGCATGATCAGAAAGTTGTGGATGATTACAAGAATGATCCTTTGATACACAGTCTGATTTCGGTAAGTCTGTTCCATTCAGCCATGTCGGCAGCATCAAATGCGCTTAAAAATGCAGCCAGCAATAACATCCCACTCCTTCTGATGCACGGTTCCGATGATCATATATGTTCCCCGGAAGGGAGCAGAGAGTTCGCATCGAAGTCCGGTATTACTGAGTTGAAATTATGGGATGGAGGATACCACGAACTTCACAATGACATTTACAGGCATGAAGTTTTCAATTATATCAATACCTGGATCAACTCCAGGCTTGCTTAAAAATCAACTTTGCCACAATGGATCTGAGAACTACTGTAATCATTGAACCATCATACCATAAGATAACGTATGCCGATCCGGTAATGTTCATTGGCTCCTGTTTTGCCACTTCAATCGGAAGTCTGCTTGAACAGGGCCGGATGCCGGTCATGATAAATCCTGCTGGTACTGTTTATAATCCGGTATCGGTATCCAACACCCTTGATACAATTACCGCAAGAGAGAAATATGACTCAGGCATACTCTATAAATACGAAGACACCTGGATCAGCTTTGATCACTATACTGATTTTTCTTCCGACGATCCTGATGAGGTGATTGAAAGAATAAACAACAGATCAAAGGAGGCTTTGAGTTTTCTGGCAGGCGCCAGGTTTCTCTTTGTCACTTTCGGCACTGCAAGAGTCTTCAGATTTACCGAATCGGGTAAAATTGTATCAAACTGCCATAAAATACCTGCTGGCAGGTTCACACATGAGCTGTTATCACCAGACAATATTGTTACTTTATGGAGCAGGCAGCTTGATAAGCTGAAGTCGATGTTCCCTGATCTGAAAGTAGTTTTTACTATCAGTCCGGTCCGGCACTGGAAGGATGGAGCACATAGCAACCAGGTAAGCAAATCGGTGCTCTTCCTGGCTGTCGAGAGGCTGCTTGAGCATCATTCCGGGCCCTCCTATTTTCCTGCTTATGAAATTGTAATGGATGACTTGCGTGATTACCGGTTTTATGATGCTGATATGCTTCACATTTCTGACACCGCGATCGATTATATCAGGGAGGCATTTCGCAGCTGTTATTTTGACAGTGATACAACGAATCTCTGGAGGGAGGTTTCAGGTATCTCAAAGGCTATGTCGCACAGGATCAGGACTGATAATAGCCATCAGATTAGAAAATTCGCTGAAAATATTCTATCCAGAATTGACCAGATTATCCAAAAAAATCCGTTTGTCAACCTCGAAGAAGAAAGGGAATATTTCAGCGGATTTTTGGAAAGTAAATAGTCCTATTTCAATCCAGAGATCGTCTTCCTGAACTCTTCCGGATTCCTTGTTATCAGGATATTTTCCGGAATTCTCTTTTCGTGCTGTTCGGGATAATCGGTCAGGATTATTTTCTTGATCAGCAGCGACTTGCCGATACTGCTGAAATAGCCGATCTTCTTTCGTGCAAAATCAAAAGAGCCGGAATTGACAACAAGATATTCGAATGATTTAATTTTATGGATCTCAATTACCTCTGATGCAGGCAGGATACCTCCCGTGAAAATAACATCAAATCCGCTCTTTTTAAGGGTATATTTGTAAAAGAGGAAATTATTGTCCGAAAGGTTGTCGGATGTATTTATCATTGCAACTGAAGCCTTTTTCCTTCCTTCGGGAGGCTTGAGTAAGTTGTCTTCGACCATCATGACCTGTCTGATGATATTCCTTACAAACTGCTCATGGGCTCTCGACAGACTGCCTGTCTGCCAGAGGATCCTTGCCTTTTCGAGCAGGGGATGATAGAACCTGATATATGCATCCTCAATTCCATAATTTCTGATAAATGGTTCAAGGGCTTCCTTAAACTGGAATTCGCTGAACCTTATTGCCGACATAAGAATCTTTCCGGGCTGGAAATTGTGATCAGGGCTCTCAGCCCGACTGCTTAAGGCCATAACCTGCTGTGTCAGTTCATCTTCACTAAGCCTTGCTATCCTGGAAATTTTCAGTCCGTTTCTGTTGAGGTAAGCAACATTAAGAATCTTTTTAAGTTCAGATTCACTGTAAGTCCGTATATTTGAATCTGTTCTATCCGGTTCAAGTATCTTGTACCTTTTTTCCCAGATACGTATGGTATGGGCTTTTATACCCGAGAAGTTTTCGAGGTCCTTAATCGAGAAAACATTTGTTCCTTCTTCCATGGCTGTCTCTATTATTTGTTTACCCGTACAATACCCCTTAATAATAAACAATCAAAAAAACAGATTGTTTCCCTGATACGGAATTAAAGATAATTGTTACGGGTATGCTGAAATTTCCCCTTTTCCAGCTTAAACCGGTTTAAAATTACATTATTCAGGATTCTCAATCATTACCTTCCTGACAATCCTTGAACCGTCAGTAAAGGCCAGAGTAACCAGATACATACCTCTGGTCGGCTTTTTAAGAAGAACTTTTGTCGTTGAAACCGGATCACTATATTGAGATCTGAAAATATCCTGACCAATCATGTTTGTTACCTTAACTGAAACCATGTTCCTGTCGGCCTTAATCGTAAAACTGTTATCCCTGACAGGAACCGGGTAAATAGTGATGTTTGAACCGGGTGCATCCTTCACAAAGGTTTTCTGCGGGAAATTTCTGACAATACTGACTGTATCCTTCTGGGAATGAAGGCATATTGGGATCATTAAAAAAGGAATAAGGAGTAGAATATGCTTCATAAGCACCCTTTTCTTAACCTGTAACAAAAACTGTGCTAAAGGTACGAATTTTATTTTAACTGCTCATAGAATTTTTTTGCATTTTCAAGGTCCCCCGGGGTGTCGATACAGACACTATCCCATTTAGTGAGTGCGGTCCTTATCTTATACCCGTTTTCAAGCCATCTGTTCTGTTCCAGCGATTCAGCTTTTTCAAGTGAACTGCGTGATAATAAGGTGATTCTGGCGAGAGTTTCAGTTCTGTAGGCATATAATCCGATATGCTTGTAATAGGTATGCAAATGCGTCCATTCAGCCATATCCGCATCACGGATAAAGGGGATGACTGACCTGCTGAAATAGATGGCATTTCCCGACACATCAAGAACAACTTTCGGATTGTTCGGGTTGGAAATATTCTCTCCGGGTCCGGCTTTGCGCACAAGAGTCGCTATCTCAACAGAATCATCTTTAAAGCACGAAACCAGGAGATCGATCTGCTCAGGCCGGATGAAGGGCTCATCTCCCTGGATATTGACGATAACGTCAGGTTTTGTTCCATCCAGGAGGGCTATTTTCCCGACAGCTTCAGCACACCGGTCGGTTCCGCTCTGATGTTCGGAGGAGGTCATTATCGCTCTCCCCCCGAAGCTCACGACAGTATCAAATATCCTCTGGTCGTCGGTGGCTACGTACACGTTTTCAAGCGAGAGGGAAGCTTGTTCATACACTCTTTGTATCATCGGCCTGCCTCCGATGCTTGCAAGAGGTTTCCCCGGGAACCTTGTTGATGCATATCTTGCAGGAATAATGGCTGCAAAATTATATCCGTTAAATGTTTTCATGGTGCAAATTTACGAAAATTGAATTTTCCAATGTTTTAAAAATATCTTAAATTCGCACCAGCATAAAATGGCAATGAAAGATCTTCAAAGCATAAAGCAGAGATTCGGGATCATCGGTAATTACGCAGGGCTCAACCATGCCATAGATATTGCCGTACAGGTTGCTCCGACCGATCTTTCAGTGCTCATTTCAGGCGAAAGCGGAACAGGGAAGGAGGCTTTTCCCCAGGTGATCCACCATTTCAGCACAAGGAAGCACGGGCAATATATTGCAATGAACTGCGGGGCCATTCCTGAAGGTACGATCGATTCGGAACTGTTTGGTCATGAGAAGGGCTCATTCACGGGTGCCAGTGAAAGCAGGAAAGGCTATTTTGAAGTGGCCGACGGAGGTACAATATTTCTCGATGAGGTTGCAGAACTGCCTCTCTCGACACAGGTGCGCCTGTTGAGGGTGCTTGAAACAGGAGAGTTTATAAGGGTAGGTTCTTCGAAGGTACAGAAAACAAATGTACGCGTTATTGCTGCAAGCAATGTTGATGTCGTAAGGGCCGTTGAACAGGACAGGTTCAGGGAGGATCTGTTTTACAGGCTGAATACTGTTCCGATAAAAATTCCCCCGCTCAGGGAAAGGGGAGAGGATATCTTCCTTCTTTTCAGGAAATTTGCCGTCGACTTCGCCGAGAAATACAGGATGCCTTCAATCCGACTGAGCAATGAAGCAAAGAACATTCTTCTGAATTATTCATGGCCGGGTAATGTACGCCAGCTTAAAAATATAACTGAGCAGATCTCAATTATTGAACAGGAGAGGGAAATAAGCACAGAGGTTCTTAGTGCATACCTCCCTGATTATACCGGTGTAAAGCTTCCTGCGGTGATAAGAAGAGAGGAAGATAAAAATTTTTCTTCCGAGAGGGAGATATTGTACAAGATCCTCTTCGATATGAAGAGTGATATGAATGACCTGAAAAAGCTTGTTCTCGATCTGATCAAAACAGGAGAAATAGATGTAAATTTTCATGAGAACAATTCCGGAGTGATCAGGAATCTGATCAGGGATACCGGACGGCAGGAACATTTCGAAACTACCGCAGAGACGCATCAGGAAGATTTCTCCCATCACTCAAGAGGCAATATCCAGGACACAGAGGAAGTAGTGGAAGAATCTCTCTCTCTTGCAGGCAAAGAAATTGAGATGATAAAAAAAGCTCTTGAAAAATACAATGGAAAGAGGAAGTTGGCTGCTCACGAACTGGGAATTTCCGAACGGACTCTTTACAGAAAAATCAAGGAGTATGAAATCGAAATGTAAACCTGCTGCATCTGTATCAGGGAGAATAATTATAAGTGTATTCCTCGGAATAATTTTAATAGTACAGGGCGGGTGTGGAATATATTCCTTTTCGGGTGCGAGTACGGAAGGATTGAGCACAGTAAGCATTCAGTATTTTCAGAACAGGGCCAGCCTGGTCCAGCCCGGTTTGAGCCAGACTCTTACCGATGCCCTTATAGACAAGTGCAAGGCTCAGACGATCCTTAACATTACAAACGGAACTGGTGATGCAAATTTTGAAGGCCAGATATCAGATTACAACACCAGACCTCTGACAGTATCAGCCGATGCCACTGCAGCGATGAACAGGTTCACAATTTCAGTATTTGTAAAATTCACAAATTCATCCGATCCTGACAAGAGTTTCGAGCAGACATTTTCACGGTACGAAGATTATAACAGTTCCAGCGACCTTAGCGATGTGGAGGAGGAACTCTCCGAAAAGATTATAGAAATGATTGTTGAGGATATCTTTAACAGGGCATTTGTCAACTGGTGACCATCAATGAACAAGAACGATTTTTTAAGTCTGTTAGGAAGCAATACCCCTGTTGACAGGCAGGTTCTCGCCGAGTTAACCGAGGTGGTCAATATATTTCCGTATTTTCAGACTGCCCATCTTCTTCTTCTTAAAGGGTTTAAGGATAATTCGGATATAAGGTTTGAAAATCAGCTCAGGAATTCTGCAATTCATATTGCCGACAGGGAAGTATTGTTCAATCTGCTTAAAATAGCTCCTGTCCGGTTCGAAAGGGAAGAAATTGCTGAACCGGAGGAAGAACCGGTAATGGAAGTGAAGCCGTTTGAAGAACCGGTGATC
>DAIUKI010000088.1:0-8986 GCA_036848255.1 Bacteroidales bacterium
ATTTATCTCTGAATGAACAGAAAACTGGCAATTTTTTTAGCTTCTGCCTTAATGCTGGCAGGCTGTAGCGATAAAAGTGCGGAAATATCAGGTATCCTCGAAAATTCATTGCCCCGGCAATATATCTTTCTGCAGGAGCTTAAACCTAATGAGCTTCTTAATGTCGATTCCGTCATAATTTCGGCAGATGGTAGTTTTGAATTCAGAAGGAAGGTAAAATTCCCGTCTTTTTATCTCCTCAAAAGTAATCAAAATAACTTTCTGACAATGCTTATTGAGCCCGGAGAGAAAATAAAATTGACCTCCCACTTCGATTCCCTGAATTATCCGGTGGCTGTAATAGGATCCAGAGGGACCAAACTGATAGCCGATTACAACAAAACCCTTCTGTTATCACGGAACAAAATAAGCCGTCTTAAAGATATATATGACATTAACTCCGACCGGCCCGATCTGGAGAGGGTTGTTGATTCGCTCGACAACCTCGGTGATAGCTATCTGAATGAAATGAACAGATATGCAAAGGAATACATTGATGATAATATTTCATCGCTTGCAACAATACCTGTTTTATATTCGCAGCTCACCCCCGACATATACGTTCTTAACCCTCAGAAAGACCTGTCGTATTTCCTGAAAGTCGATTCTTCACTGTTCAGTAAGTACCCTGAATATGAACCTGTGATTGATCTGCACAATCAGATAAATGAAATGGTTTCATACTTTAAGGGAGCAGTTTCTCCCCCGGCGGCATCAGCAGATGAAAGGATGGTAGCCCCTGAAATTGCATTGCCTTCACCGGAAGGTGACACAATAAGACTCTCTTCGACCCGGGGATCGTACGTACTGCTCGATTTCTGGGCTGCCTGGTGTGCTCCGTGCCGTAAGGAAAATCCAAATCTCGTAATGGCTTACAACTTATATCATGACAAGGGATTTCAGATCTACCAGGTATCGCTTGACAAGACAAAGGAAGCATGGGTAAAAGGCATCAAAGACGATGGGCTTGGAAAGTGGATCCATGTAAGCGATGTCAAATACTGGAAATCGGTCGTGGTCCCTTTGTATAAGGTAGAATCAATCCCTGCCAATTACCTGCTCGATAAGGAAGGCAGGATAATAGCAACAAACCTGAGGGGAGATGCGCTGCAAAGAAAACTAACTGAATTGTTCAAATAAGCCTAAACCAAATTCCGGAACCCGGTAACATGATTCAATGATGAAAAGATCATTACTTCTTCTTCTTCCGATCCTCCTTCTGGTTGGATGCCGGAACAAAAATACATTCACGGTAAAGGGGGTGATCAGGGACCCTCAGAAAAAAGTTATTGCCCTGAACCGGGTCGATGTGAACAGGCTCGAGCTGGTTGATTCGACAAGGATCAGAAGCAACGGAAGTTTTAAATTCAGGGTAAATTCGGATGGACCGGATTTTTATCAGCTTGGATATTCCGACTCCGATTTTATGACTTTGCTGGCCGAACCTGGAGAAAAGATCAAGCTCACTTTCAACGGAAAAAACACTTCCGGGGATTATACAGTGACAGGCTCTGAAGGAACAGAATATGTAAGGGTACTTGATATGAGGCTTGCTTCCGGAAAAAGGAAACTGGATTCACTCAGGGTAATTTATGAAGATATCTCAGGAAAACAGGGCTTTGATGAACAGAAAAACCTGATCGAGACTGAATTCAATGAAGTACTTACAGATCTCCGGAAAAAGAATATTGAATTCATAATCACCAATACAAAATCGATGGCCTCACTAAAGGCTGTTTACCAGAGGATTGATGAAAATACATATGTGCTCTATGAACCCCGCGATCTTCAATATCTTAAAATAGTCGCCGACACGCTTGGCAAGTATTATCCCGATTCCAAAAATGTCAGGGCTCTCGCCGAAGATCTGAAAAACGAACTGAATCAGATGTATTCCAGCAGAATCCGGAATCTTGCCAGCACGGCTCCCGAGATCACTCTCAATCCCGATCTGAAAGACATTAACGGGAAAAGGATAGCGTTGTCATCCTTAAAAGGCAAGGTGGTTCTGCTGACCTTCTGGTCGGTTGAATCAAAAGAGTGCATTGCCGAGAATCTTCAGCTGAAGGACATATATAAAACTTACAATAAGAAGGGTTTTGAAATATATCAGATAAATGTCGACGGGGATGAGGAAAAATGGAAAAAAGAGGTCCGGTTTGATGAACTGCCTTGGATAAGCACACGTGAAGATGATCCGGAAGTTCTTGAAAATGCCAGGCTCTTTAATGTCAAAACCCTGCCCACAAACTATCTTTTTGACCGCGATGGAACAATAATCGGATCAAATCTTCATGGCAGATCCCTCCTGATCAAACTGAATCAACTTTTTAACAATTAGTTTTTTGCGTTGAAAGAAACGGGCAAAATATTCTTTGCTTCTGATTTTCATCTTGGACTCGTGGCCGGAGGCGATCCTGCCGAAAGGGAAAAAAAGGTGGTAAAGTGGCTCAATACGATCGCTCCCCAAGCCAGGGAGATTTTTCTTGCAGGGGACATTTTTGATTTCTGGTGGGAATACAAACTGGTTGTCCCGCGGGGTTTCACCAGATTCCTCGGAACGGTTTCCTCTATCACCGATTCGGGGATCCCGGTACATTTCTTCACCGGGAACCACGATATGTGGGTAACAGATTATCTTTCAAACGAATGCGGATTGATTATCCACACATCTGCCTGTACCCGGACCATTGATGGTAAAATATTCCATATTGCACACGGAGAGGGCCTTGGCAGCAAAAACACGGTATACAAAATCCTTCTCGGAATATTCCGGAACAAGCTTCTCCGTTTCATGTATTCAATGCTGCATCCCCGGGTAGGCATAGGCATCGGGCATAAATGGTCCTTGAATTCGAGACTGGGCAAAGGAATAACAATGGATTTCCTGGGAGAAGAAAAGGAAGACCTTATAAGATATTCACGATCGGTACTTAAAAAAGAAAATATCGATTATTTCATTTTTGGCCACCGCCACCTTGCTCTTTCACACAAGCTTGACCAGGGCAGTCAGATTGTTTTCCTGGGTGACTGGATAAGGGAAGGCAATTATGCGGAGTGGGACGGAAAAGAATTGAACCTCAGAGTGTTCTGATCAGCCATGATTGTCTTCTACCTTTACGGTAAGCATAAAATAGGAATAAAGATCATTAACCTTTTCAAACTGGTAGTTCAGTTTGCTTCCTGATTTCCTTGCCATTGAAATCAACCCCATGTTTCCTGTGCTGTCGGTATCGATCGATTGAGCCGACAAGGATTCAAAAAAGAGCGTCTTGAGATCATCTTTCCCGAAACTGTTGATTTTGTCGAGTTTGCCCCTTAGCTCGCCGACCTTTGAGTTCAGTATGAGATTGCCCGTTGTAAGTACAAATCTTGCATCTTCAAACCGTATAATGGCAACCGGCATTCCGTACTTTTCCTCAGCTTCCTTACCCGGATTATATTTTGAGACATTTTCAAGGATCTCGATCATTATGTTAAACACCCTTCTCCGCAGGGTTGATTCAATATCCTCCTCTGTAAGCTTGGCTTCGGTAAGGGACAGCACCTCGTCTCCTATTCCCGGGTTGATATGCCCTGACCAGATCAGGTAAATTTTGTTCTCATCCATAAGATGTTCAAGCTGTACAACGGAATCACTTTCAAATTGCATATCCCTGTTGCCTGAATTGAGTCCCACTCCGTTCGAACCGACAGTTTTGCTCAGAATGAAATATGAAAATTTATTATCTACCGGAACAAATTCGTAATCGAGCCTGTTACCCGTTTTAATTGCCATTTCAAACAGCCCAAGACCCGCTCCCCCTTTTTTACTGAATTCAGAGGTATCCAGAATCTGTCTGTACATAGCTTTTATTTCATCAATATCAAGTTTGTTAACCAAGTCGAGCCTATATTTCAGGTCTTTGACATGTTCGGCCGAAATTGCGTTGCCTGTGGTAATTGTATACCCGTCGTCTGTTTTGGAGTAAGTTACAAGCGACATGCCTCCGGGACCTGAATGGTCCCCATGTTTAACAATATTCTGAAGGTTTTCAAGCACATACATGAAGAGTCTTTTTCTTCCTGTAAGTCCAAAGGCATCTTGCTTCATCTCGTTTTCGAGAAGTGTCAGCAATGGCAGAGAATTTTTTTCCGTTACCTCGCCCCTGTATACAAACAGAAGGCGTTCCTGCCTCATCTTATCGTGAATCGTACGGGTAATATCCATGCAAAAACGGTGGTCTGCTTTATTAATGACAAAAATAGCAATATCAATCAATATAACAAATTATATTCCTGGCCTGATTGGAAGGGATTATTTTTTAGTGTAACTTGCCGCCCTAAAAGATGAAAATGAACATTGTTCTCCCGAGAAAAAATTGATTGATGTTCAGCAGATTCCTCAAATTCATAGTACCCCCCTTTATTTTCAGAGCCTTTTTCAGAAGGATTTTTTATTCCAACCTGAAAAACGTTCCTCTTGAAAAGCCTCTTCTTTTCGTCGGCAATCATCAGAACTCCTTCATGGATGGGATCCTTGTTGGCTCCTACCTTCCCCAGCCATTGCATTTTACAATGAGGGCCGACATGTTCAGGAAGCCATTTGCCCGCTTTTGCCTCCGCGAGCTGAATGTTACGCCTGTTTACAGGGCGGAAGAGGGAATGGAAAATGTTCACAAGAACCTTGAATCGTTTGAAGGTATCTACGAGATCCTTAAGAAGAACGGCAACTTTATAATGTTTTCCGAAGGAATCTGCATTCAGGAAAAAAGACTTCATACCCTTAGAAAAGGAACTGCCCGGGTAGCATTTGGCGCCGAAGAAAAATACGGCCTCGATATTCATATAGTACCAGTCGGAATTAACTACACATATCCCTCCAGGTTCCGGAAAGAAGTAATGATAAACTTTCACGAAGCCTTCAGTATCAGGGAGCTCAAGGGCACGTATGAGGAACACCCTGCCAGGGCTTTGCTCGCCTTTACCCAAAGATGCCGCGAAAGTCTTCTTAAGGAGGTTATTATAATTGAGGACCCGAAAAATGACTGGCTCGCCGAACAGCTTCTAAAAATGGAGCGGAATAATATTATCCTGCCTTTTTTCAGGTGGCGGTTTGACACTGACGACAGGAGACTGGCCGAGAAAAGTGTGAGCGAAAAAGTGAACCAGCTTGCCAGAACATCCAAATCTGATCTGGAATCACTTTCAAAAAAGGTCGAAAGCTATGTAAGTCTTCTCGCAAATAACAAGCTCAGGGATGAAAATATTGCGAGGAAACTCAACTTGGGATTCTTAAGATATTCAGCAATTATTGCCGGATTTCCAATTTTTATTGCCGGATTTATTGCAAACTTTATACCTTTCATCATCCCGAAAATAGTTTGCGACAGACTGATAAAGGATCTCAGGTTCTACAGCTCTGTTTTCATCGGAGGCTTTACACTCCTGTATCTCATTTACTTTTTGGTCCTGCTGATAACAGGTGGTCTCCTTGCCGGATGGAAGGGACTCCTCCTGGCTCTTTTAGTCCCGCTATCGGGATATTTTGTACTTTACTACCAGGAGATCTTCTGGGAACGGTTCAATACCCTCCGCTTCAACCTGAAAAAGATTTTTGATCCGGTACTGATAAAAGACCTTACATCCCAGCGTAAGAGTATCCTGGATGACCTTGACAGAGTCAGGGAATAAACGGGGAAATGCCAATTCCAACAAGTTGCTCACTGTTTTCAACATACAAAGGTATTCGATCCACGACGGAAATGGAGTGAGAACGAATATCTTTTTCAAAGGCTGTCCCCTCAGCTGCCTGTGGTGTAATAATCCCGAAAGTATTGATCCTTTCCCTTCGGTCATGTTCGATGAAAGGCAATGCCATATGTTTGGAGATTGCATCAGGGCTGGCGGTGGACACATTGTTGCCCGAAGCGGTGGGCTGGCGATCGACAGGGACAAGATAACCGATTTTGAAGCACTGAGGAATGCATGCCCCTCAAAAGCCCTGAATGTTTCCGGAGAAACAAAGAGCGTCAGCCAGATCATCGCTGAAATTGAAAAGGATATTCCTTTTTATGAAATGAGCGGCGGCGGAGTAACCCTCTCAGGAGGGGAACCCTTTTCCCAGCATCCATATCTAAAAGAATTGCTGATCGAACTGAAGAAAAGAGGGCTGAATGTTTCTGCTGAAACATCCCTTCACGTTCCCTGGGAAATAATTGAAAATTATCTTGATCTTGTTGATGTATTTCTTGCCGACCTTAAGCATACTGATAATGAGAAGTTTGCCATATTTACAGGAGGAAATGCCAGACTCGTGATGAATAATTTCAGGGAACTTGACAGGTCAGCAAAGAACTTTATTGTCAGGGTCCCGGTTATTCCCGGTTTCAACTTTTCGGAACCTGAACTTTATGAATTAATCGATTTCGCTTCAGGATTGAAAAATGCACATGAGATAAATTTCATTCCCTTTCACTCACTTGCAAGGGAAAAATATGCTATGCTGGGGAAAAAATATATCTTTGAAGATCACAGGAATATCGAAAAACACGAACTGCGGCAATATGTTACATATGCAGAGAGTAAAGGACTGACAGCCAAAATTCTGAACTGATATGATAACTGAGGTCCGGTCAACAGGGATTACCGAAAGGATAGCAAGGCTGAAAGAAGAGATCCTTTCAGCCAGATCGACAATCTGCACAGAGCGTGCCAGAATATATACCGGTGTCTACCGTAAGCATGAAGGTGAGCCTGTGATCCTCAAAAGGGCGTATGCTCTTGAAAAAACTTTAAATGAGATGACTCTCTTCATTGAGGAGGGTGAGCTGATTGTCGGAAATCAGTCATCGGCCCTGAGAGCCGCTCCGATATTCCCTGAATATGTCACTTCCTGGATAATTAACGAGCTTGATGAATTTGACAAACGTCCGGGAGATGCATTCTTTGTCACTGAAGATCAGAAGAAGGAGCTGAGGGAACTCTGCAAATGGTGGGAAGGAAAGACACTTTTCGAAAAAGGCTGTTCAATGATGTCTCCTCTGAACAGAGAAATCCATGATTCAGGTATCATCAGGGCTGAAGGCAACCTTACCTCGGGTGATGCCCATATTGCAGTCAATTCAGAAAAGCTGCTGAGAATAGGCTTATCAGGGTACCTGAAGGAATTAGAACTGGCAGAAAAGTCTCTTGTAAATTCTGACAAAGATCTCTCCAAAAAAAAGGATTTCTATAAAGCGCTGAAGATCGGAATTGAATCATTCCGGACATTTATCAGAAGATTTGAAAAGCTTGCTTCTGATCTTTCTTGCAGAGAGGCTGACAGCACAAGAAGAACAGAACTTGAAAGGATAAGTGAAAACTGCAGGAACATTTCCCTGAATCCGCCTTCAGGATTTTATGAAGCACTTCAGCTTGCCTGGTTTATCCAGCTGGTATTGCAGATCGAAAGCAACGGCCATTCCGTTTCACTCGGCAGGATGGACCAGTACCTCTGGAAGTTTTTCAGGGATGATCTTGCAACAGGCAAAATCACCAGGGAATTTGCACTTGAACTTCTTGAAAACACATGGCTGAAACTCCTGTCGGTAAACAAGATAAGATCGTGGTCACATACAAGGTATTCTGCCGGAGGTCCTCTATACCAAAATGTTACAATCGGAGGTCAGACGCTCGACGGAGAGGATGCAGTAAATGATCTCAGCTTTCTCATTCTCGATTCTGTCGGAAGGATGAAGCTGACCCAACCGAATCTCTCAGTCAGGTTTCACAAAAACATTGACCCTGAATTTCTGAACCAGTGCGTAAACGTGATTGGAAAAGGCTTCGGAATGCCTGCTTTCAACAACGATGAAATTGTTATTCCATCGCTTATTAGCATTGGTGTTGCAAGAGAGGACGCATACAACTATTCCGCAATAGGATGTATCGAAATTGCTGTTCCGGGTAAATGGGGATACAGGTGCACCGGAATGAGTTTCCTCAATTTCATGCGGGTGTTCCTTGCAGCAATGAACAACGGGCTTGACACCATGACCGGAAAAACATTCTTCACAGGGATTGGTAAATTTGAGGATTTCAGCAGTTTCCGCCAGCTTTCGGACGCCTGGAAACACCAGGTAAAGTTCTATGCAAGGGCAGCCATCGAAATTGATACTGCAGCTGACCTTGCACTGGAAGAACTGGTTCCCGATATCCTTTGTTCGGCCTTTGTTGATGACTGCATTTCCCGGGGAAAGACTATCAAAGAGGGAGGGTCGGTATATGACTTTATATCGGGCCTCCAGGTGGGCATCGCAAATCTCGGCAATTCCCTTGCCGCAATTAAGAAGCTTGTATTTGAGGAGAACATTATCAGCAAGGAGTTATTAATGCAAAACCTGGCGAACAATTTTGAAGGCACGGAGGGCGAAAAGATTCGGCAGATCCTCCTGAACTATGCTCCCAAATATGGCAATGATGTCGATTACGTCGACAATCTGCTTGTAGAAGCATACATGGGTTACATTGATGAACTTAAACAATATCATACTACCCGGTTCGGTCGCGGTCCTATAGGTTGTGCCTATTATGCCGGAACTTCAAGTATTTCAGCCAATGTTCCTTCAGGATCGGTTGTACCGGCAACTCCCGACGGAAGGAAGGCATTCACACCTGTTGCCGAAGGATGTTCCCCTACATCAGGAACCGACACTCTTGGACCTACAGCTGTTTTTAAATCAGTTTCAAAATTGCCGACCGGTAAAATACTTGGAGGTGTTCTCCTGAACCAGAAACTGTCGCCTTCTGCTCTGACCAATGAAACCCAGAAGCAGAAGCTGATTTCGATTATCAGGACCTTCTTTGCAACACTTAAAGGCTGGCATGTCCAGTATAACATTGTTTCAAGGGATACCCTGCTTGCCGCCAAAAAGAATCCTGAGAATTACAGGGATCTTGTTGTACGTGTTGCTGGTTACTCTGCATT
>DAIUKI010000089.1:0-5254 GCA_036848255.1 Bacteroidales bacterium
AAGAAGGCACCGAAACCTGATATTGAAGTGGTTAAGATGAAATAGCCTTTACAAAAAGTGCCGTTCAAATTTGCTAATTTATACTTTCTTAATGTCCTTCTTATAATTCTTTATGATCTTCCCGAAGATCTTTTCTTTTCGCCGCCTCTCTGCAACTGTCGATTCAAAATATGCCTTCTCCTTTTCCATCTTCAGGTAATTCTCATACGAAGCCGTGTCAATTTCCCCCTTTTCTACGGCTTCAATGACTGAACAACCCGTCTCGGTTGTATGGGTGCAATTTTTGAATCTGCAATTCCCTGACAGGTTAACGATCATGTCGAATGTCATCTCCAATCCGCCTTCCGCATCAGCAATGCCTACTTCCCTCATACCCGGATTATCAATAAGGATCCCGCCTTTCTCCAGTATAAACAGTTCCCTGTGACTCGTAACATGCTTCCCCTTATTTGTACTCTGGCTTATTGTATCTGTCCTCATAATAGTCCTGCCTGACAGGTTGTTCAACAAAGTTGATTTGCCAACACCAGAGGATCCAAGCATGCAATAGGTCTTACCCTTTTCCATAATCTCTTTCAGAGCACCATAACCATCCCGTGTCTCGTTGCTGATCGCAACAACCTGAACATTTTTGATCCTTGTTTTTATCTGTTCAATAATCTCCGAAAGCCTGTTTTCGTCTATTAAATCTGTCTTGGTCAGGACTATTACCGGGCTGACTTTTGAAGAATTACAGATTGTCAGGTATCTTTCAAGCCTGTTTATATTGAAATCCCTGTCAACCGCCTGAACCAGAAAAGCGTAATCAATGTTTGCGGCAATCACCTGGATCTCTCCATATTGTCCCACTGCCTGCCGTTTAATAATTGAGGATCTTGGAAGTATTTTATGAATTATTGCAAGATCGGGATCATAGGTTATCACCGCAACCCAGTCGCCGACAGCCGGAAAATCTTCACGGCATTTTGCCGTAAAGCGCAGGTTACCTGTTATTTCCGCATAATATTCTCCTTTTAAAGTTCTGACAATATAGCGCTCTTTATGCTCAGCAATTACCCTTCCCGGATCAAAACCCGTCAGTTCATTTTCCCTCACGAACTTCTTAAACCTCTCATTGAACCCAATCTCTTCAAGTTTCATAGTGATAAAATTATGCTAATTGATAAAACATCCGGGAATAATCCAAATAATAAAACAGACTTGCTCCACATTATTTCTTACCTTTAGACTTTTCTGTAACTAATTAAAAAACTTACACAGAGGTCCACTGAGAATCACAGAGATCTGATATCTTAATGCTGTGTCCCTCAGTGACTTCTCTGTGAAACTCTGTGTAACTAATCAGAAATTTTTTTAAAGAACTATATGAACAAAATAACCCCGGTTATTGTTTAAAGTGTATCAAACTGAACAGATTATTAACTTAAGAAAAGAAGCGTCATGGCAAACCTGACAACAAAGTACATGGGACTGGAACTTAAAAATCCTGTAATAGTAGGTGCTAACAATATGGCTACAGATATTGAGAAGTTGAAACGAATGGAAAAAGCAGGTGCTGCCGCAATTGTATTCAAGTCACTCTTTGAAGAGCAGATACAGCTCGAAAATTTGGAGATGTCAGAACTGAAGACCGAATATGAAGACAGGAACGCCGAAATGATAACACTTTTCCCGAATACCGGATCAGCATCAGATTATCCGGCCGAACATTTATTAAAGTTAAGAAAGGCAAAGGAATCCGTCACTATTCCTGTATTTGCAAGCCTAAATGCTATCAATGATGAGGTATGGGTTGAATATGCAAAGAAAATCGAAGAGACCGGAGTCGACGGGCTGGAGCTTAATTTTTATATTGCCCCCGATATAGCTGAATCGGGTTATGGAGAAATTGAAAAAAGACAAATCAAAACTCTTAAGGAAGTCAGATCAGCGGTAAAAATTCCTGTTTCGGTGAAACTAAGTCCATTCTATACAAACACTCCGCAGTTTATATCAGATCTGGTCAAAGAAGGAGCCGATGCAGTTGTAATGTTCAACCGGCTTTTTCAGCCCGATATTGACATTGATGCTGAAAAACATCATTTCCCTTATAATCTCAGCAACAGGGAGGATCACCGGCTCCCAATGCGTTTTGCCGGATCGTTGTACGGGACCACAACTGCTTCAATCTGTACAAACACCGGGATTTTCAGCGGTCATGATGTAATTAAAATGATCCTGGCAGGAGCCGACACCGTGCAGGTTGTCAGCACCCTATACCTTAACCAGATAGAAGTCATTGGTTCACTTTTAAGTGACATTGAAAAGTGGATGGATTCAAAAGGATATAGTACTCTTGACAGCTTTAAGGGAAAACTTTCAAAGAAAAATTCCGAAAGTAATCTTCCCTATCATAAAGCACAGTATGTCGACTTTATGATGACCACATCAGAGATCCTCAAAAAATACCGGGTCATCAACTGATCAGGGCAAAATTCAAGTATACCACTGTCATGCTTGTATGAGGGAAACTCATATGAACAATACAAATAATAAAACCGACCCTACAAGCAAGATCAATGAGATACTGGAAGCAATTTCGCGCGACAGGATCAGAACAAACCTGCTTAACACTTATGAGCAGAGGGCTATTGCTTATCTGGTGCAGCGTGTTCCTTCATGGATCTCTTCAAATATGCTTACGGCTATCGGATTTACCGGCAGCATTTTAGTTTTCGTGAGCTTCATACTGGCAGCTTATTTCAGCAGAAGTTTTCTGCTGCTTGGTGTTGCCGGATTTCTGATAAGCTGGTTTGGCGATTCACTTGATGGCAGAATTGCATATTATCGCAATAAGCCAAGGAAACTTTACGGATTTGTACTTGATATTACAATTGACTGGATAGGTATCATCCTTATCGGATGCGGGTTCATCGTTTATTCCGATGGGTTCTGGGAGCTGCTGGGATACGGGTTTGTGGTTATGTACGGATGGGAGATGATCATCGTGCTTATGCGTTACAAAATCACAGGGGAGTATTCAATTGATGCAGGCAAGTTCAGCCCGACAGAGGCCAGGATCCTGATTTCAGCCATAATGATCCTGGAAGTGCTTCTCCCTTCCTCCATACACTATACAGCATCTGCAGCCGTAATCATCCTTTTTATAATAAATGTCGTGGATACAAACAGGCTTCTGTCAAAAGCAAATTCCCTGGAAAAACACTGACACCTCCTGTTCCCGCTGATTTCTTCAATTAACTTTTTTAACTGGTGGCAGCTTTTTAATAAACATCATATCCTTCACCGGGGAGAAATCATCTGATGATTTAAAGGATCTTAAATCCTTTTTCGCTGTTGCCTGACCCGATTTGGATCCTTTTATGTCATCAAGGCATGCCTTTAACAAATCCTCAGCCGGATCTCCTAATGGAAGCAATTCAACAGCATATTCCTGAGCCGGAATGTCAGGAGCCAGTCCATCTGCAAATTCGCCGAAATCCTGCGAATTGGCAATTTGCATCACAATGGGCTGCATTGCCCAGGAATGGCTTGGATTTACCGTCCCGTTATTATCAATCCAGTCTTTGACCGTAAATGACCCTACGTTCTTTCCTACAGTATTGCTTCCTACATGTTTTACCGAGATGTAGGGGTCCAGTCCGTTAATGAGCATTTCGGAGGCGGATGCTGTTTCAGAGGTGGCAATAATGTAAATTTCATTCAACCCCAGCGAGTTTATCGGGGTGGCAGGGGTTTCCTCGGTTTCTGTTATAACATCGGCGAAGTAATCGTTAAAGAAATTCTGGCCATACTGATCATAGTAGTAATTGGTGAGAAGAGAGTTATACTTTGTCTTGGAAAATATAAGCTGAGTGTTTGCAGAATGTATCATGCTGGCAAGGTAGATTGCCGAACTGACATATCCCCCCCCGTTGTACCGCAGATCAAGGATCAACTTCTGGATGCCCTCATTTTTAAACCTGCCAAAAACGTTGTTCAGCTCAATGTCATAGCTGGTATTCAGGAGTGAATCATATGAATTCGAAAAAGAATTGTATACAAGATATCCGACTTTAAGTCCGCCTGCAATGAAAACAGTGTCCAAATGGATCGGATTTTCCATTAATTTTACCCCAGTTAAACCAACATTCCTGCCGTTTGGAGTAAATCCGGTTCCATTAAAGGAGGCAAATCCTATAGTATATGTCTTATGTGTGAACAACAGTGTCTGGTAATTCAGTGATGTCAGTTGCTGACCATCAACCTGTAAAAATATGTCACCCCTTTTCAATCCGGCTTTTTCAGCCGGGGAATCTTCCTGCACATACCGGATAACGCCAACCAGGTCATTGCTTCCGCTTCTTATATAATAAAGCTTGAAATCCATTCCCACACTTTCCGAAATCCCGGCAAGCCAGTCATCAATCTCCTGTGAATCATCAACAATCAGTGAGAATCTATCGACTTCGCCATACTTGTAAAGCAGGTCGTAGAAAAGCTCCTCAGGATCCTTGTATGTGTTCAGAAAGGCATTAAGACTATCGTTATTATTCTGATATGCCTGATTATAAAGCGCGGGAACCTGCCCCTGCCATAAATAGTAGGTTGAGAGTCCGCCATAAATGAACTTATTGACATCAGTAGCCTCCTTGATCTCTTCAGGATCAGGAGGCAATACTTCCTTTTTACACCCGCTTAGGAGCAGGAAAACCAGTAATAAAGCAAGAAACTCTTTAAATCTTCTTTCCATTTGATTCTGTTCCATTAAGTAAGATCCGGTTACAAAGTTAAAATAAAACTTCTTAACTTTGACGGCTGGTCTTTTCCAGTATTAATTATAACAAAAAACGTGCAATATGTTTAAATCCATGGCAAACAAACTGATAATTGCCGGATTTGCAATGGCATTGTTTTCATGCCAGGCTCTCAGGCACAATAATGAGTCTCCTTTCAGGGTAAAGGATGCTCTTTATTATTCCTGGTTTATCAATGAAAATGAGAGAGGTACAAATGTGGAGCTTAGTCTTGAAAATCTGAACGGAATGCTTCAGTTCGAAGCGGTTATCTTAAGAAATATGAAAATCCCGGTTGCAACAATTATAAGCAGGGACACAGTAATATTGAAAGGAGTACTATCTGGTCCTGAATCAGTTCTCACGGACCGGTCAGAACTTTCAACCGGTCCTGACAGGCTTTTATACATACTTAATGGTGATTCAACATCTGTAAATATAGATTTCAGACGGGTAGAAATGAAATATTTCAAATGAAA
>DAIUKI010000089.1:5354-8919 GCA_036848255.1 Bacteroidales bacterium
GAAATGGTGAAGGTGATGAACGAAAAGATCAGGGCTTCGAATGCAAATAATCTTAAGGCCCTGAATTTCAATCTGGAACACACAGATTATAAAGATGAAAAGTTTGACCTCATCATTACACAGATGGTCCTTCATCATGTTGCCGACATCGATTTAATTATATCCCGATTCAGAAAGCTGCTGAATCCCGGCGGCTACCTTGCAATTGCAGATCTTTACACTGAAGATGGTTCTTTTCATGGTCCGGGTTTCATGGGTCATAAGGGATTTGATATAGCGGAATTATCAGTACTCCTTGGAAAACAGGGTTTTACAAATATTACTTCCGGCAAGTGTTTTGTAATAAACAAGAAAATTTCGGACGCTTTAACAAAACAATTTGATGTTTTCCTGCTGATTTCATCACTTGGTTAATCTTAAAATTAAATAAACAAGGTGCATTCACCTGAATGTTCAGCCTCACTTATAAAAGTTGCTCTTTATTTGCATTATGAACGCTGGTTCATTATCTTTGAGCAAATTATCAATAATGAAAGCGAGAAAGAATGTCGCGGCCTCATAAAACAAGACAGATAAATAATCCTCCCAGGATGAAGGGCTTCAGACCCTATGGCATGTCATCCTGTATGAAAGTATCGGTAAGACTGAAATATGAGGAATATGAGAGTATAAGGCTTGTAAATTACGAAATGCTCTCTCAGGATGATGCCGCAAAACAGATGAATATCTCCCGACCTACTTTTACAAGGATCTACAACAAGGCATTGAAAATCATTGCAAAATCATTTGTCGAAGGCAAAGCTATCGAAATTGAAGGCGGGGACTATCAGTTCGATAAGGAGTGGTACCGCTGCAAAAAATGCTATAAGCTTATTGAGGGTCTCGAAAACCACTTAAAATGCAAGGATTGTACTCTTTACGGAGAAAATGAACTGATCAAACTAAATTAAGGATAAGTCATAAAATAAAAAATCTAATAACTATGAAAATTGCAGTACCAGTAACAAAAGAAAATCAGATCGATAGTCATTTCGGTCATTGTGAATCATACAGTATTTACACAATATCCGATAAAAAAGAAATAACCGGGATCAGGAATATTGAGTCGCCTCAGGGATGCGGCTGTAAGTCAGATATTGCCAGTGTACTTGCATCCGATGGCGTCAAAATAATGCTTGCAGGAGGTATTGGCGGCGGCGCAATTAATGTACTGAATTATAGCGGAATAGAGGTTATACGAGGCTGCTCCGGAAATGCCACCGAAGTTGTAAAGCTATATCTTTCGGGGTTGGTTGAAGACAATGGAAGCAGCTGCCACCAGCATGAAAGCCACCACAAGGATAGCCATTCCTGCAGCCACAACTAATATTTAGAAATTAAATAGGGGCCGGTTCAACCCGGCCTTTTTTTTGGCTTTTACGCCTGCTTAAAACAGGTAAATGCCATCAATCAGCTCGTACAAACATGTCGCAATTTCTGAATTTGAGCGAACCAGGGAATGGGAGAATAGGGGAATGGGGTTTCAAAAATTCATTCATTCCATAGAATATCTATTCCGACTTTCTCCTCCAGAATCACGTGGAAATTAAGTGTAATTAATTTTCGATTGCACTCTTACAGGTGTCGTGCTGCAATTACATGATTTATTTGACTTGTATCTCTTTCTTGCTTAACTTTATTAAAACAATATTTCTTAAAGTGGTAATCTGGTCGGCTGAAATAAAAGAACTTGAGAAACTTTTCGCCACTCTCAAAGGCCAGTCCCCCGACCTTGAGAAGGAGCTGATACGCCTGGTCAAAGCTGATGATGAGAATATGATTCTTCTTTATTCAAGAAGATGCCTTGAAGTTATAATTACGGATCTCTGCGAACGTGAACTTAAAAGACCACGTAAAACAGAACCTCTCAAAGGTATAATTGAAAAACTAAACAAGGAAGGACTGGTTCCTTCACATATTATTACCTCGATGGATGGGCTCAATAGCCTCTCCACATATGGCGTCCATCCAAAGGATTTTGACCCGGAGCAGTTAAAACCGGTTCTGAGCAACCTGGCAATAATCATAAAGTGGTACCTTAAATATAAGGCATCAGAAGCTTCAGGGAAAAAGGAATCCCCTCCGGAAAGTATCATTCCTGAAATTCATGACATTCCGGCTGACGTGAGCCGAAAACCCAAAAAGAATCTGGTTCTGATAATTACCGGGATATTACTGATCATTGCAGTAATCATTTTTCCAAAATTATTCAACAGCAGCAACATGGCAAATATGAGGTCAACTGATGGAAGGATATCTATTGCCGTGATGCCATTCCAGAATATGACAAATGATACGGCCTGGAATATCTGGCAGGACGGCATTCAGGATATTCTGATTACATCCCTGTCAGGCACTGAAGAATTGAAGGTAAGACAGGCTCAGCCTGTAAAAGGAATGATCGAGAGTGAAGGTCATGTCAACAATTCCATGATCACACCTGCCATGGCAAGCAAAATATCAAAGAAGCTCGATTCAGAAATCTTTATTAACGGAAATATTAAGCAGGCCGGAAAAATAATCAGGGTAAATGCTCAGCTGACAAATACGAGAACGAAAGAGATTTTCAAATCTTTTCAGATAGAGGGGGTTTTTAAAGAAGAGATGATTATGAGAATAATCGATTCATTATCAGCCCAGGTTAAAAATTTTATTTTGGTTGATAAATTACAAAAAAAAGTGTCAGGCAATTTTCAGCCTTATATATCAACAAACTCTCCTGAAGCTTACAGATATTATATTCATGGAGCAAAGGCCATGTCGGCCCGCGACCTGGCCACTTCCAGCAGCCTTCTCCAAAAAGCTATTGCCATAGATTCAAATTTTATATGGGCCTCATATATCCTCTCTTACGGATACTACAGGTTTGGCAGATATGATCAGGCAAAAGAACTTGCCATTAAACTTTATAATAGAAAAGACCAGCTGCCTCCGCAGCAAAAGTTATGGGTAAATTATCTTTATTCCATCCTCTTTGGAACGCCTGATGACAGATTGACCTATCTGGCTCAGCTTGAGGACTTCGATGATCAGTCGCATGAAGTGCTCTTCCATAAAGGTTTATTATATTGTGAAATCCAACAGTATGAAAAAGCAATCCCTCCGCTTGAAAAAGCGTTGAAATTATACGACAGATGGGGGTTGAAGCCGGAATGGATAGATTATTATGAAGCTCTTGGGAATGCTTATAATAGAACCGGCAAATACCGGAAGGAGAAAAGGCTGTATAAAAAAGCAGAAAAGGATTTTAGCGATAATCCAATCCTTATCGGCAGGCAGATGATATTTTTATTGTCTACCGGGGATATTGCCTCCGCTGAGGAACATGTTGAGAAATATATATCAATAAGAAAAAAGACTTACGATGAATCATATATCATGGCCCTTTTGGGGGATATATTTTCCGAAGGTGAACAGCAGGATAAAGCTGAAGAATATTATCGTAAATCAGTTTCATTACAGCCTGAAAATCCGTACCATTTAAATTATCTTGCCCGGTTCCTTATTGATGAAGACAGGAACATTA
>DAIUKI010000090.1:0-8806 GCA_036848255.1 Bacteroidales bacterium
TCATCCTTAATTATCAATAATTAAATGATTTTTCGATCATTAAATAGCTTACTTTTGTTCAGAAGAGGCAATAAAAACAACGAATAATAAAACTCAATCTTAGTAATTTGCTGGCATTATGGGCAAAAAATGTGAGGTTATCGAAAGAGAAGATGTAGTCATCAGGTTTTCGGGTGATTCCGGGGATGGAATGCAGCTCACCGGAACCCTTTTTTCGGATACTGCCGCAATATTCGGGAACGATCTGACCACATTTCCTGATTATCCTGCCGAGATCCGCGCACCGCAGGGTACAGTCGGAGGTGTTTCAGGATATCAGATTCATATGGGTCATACCGAGATCTTTACGCCCGGCGATTATGCCGATGTGCTTGTTGCGATGAATCCGGCTGCCATAAAGGCTAACATCAAATGGACAAAAGAGGGGGGTACTGTCATTTATGACAAGGATAACTTTACCGAAAAGAACATAGAAAAGGCTGGATATAAAGAGGACCCTGTCATTGAAGATAAACTTGATCAGTTTAATGTCATAGCTGCTCCCATTTCCTCTATGGTCAAGGAAGCACTTAAGGATTTTGGCCTTGATCCCAAAACTGTTCTCAGAACGAAAAATATGTTTGCCCTGGGAATGGTTTACTGGCTTTTTGACCGGAAGCTGAAGTATACCGAACAGTATTTTGAAAAGAAATTCGCAAGCAAGCCAGAGGTAGCAGAGGCAAATAAAGTTGCACTCCGTGCCGGCTATTATTATGCTGAAACAATAGAGGCACTTGCTCCGATAAGGATAAGTCCGGCACCAATAGCCAAAGGTAAATACAGGAGCATTTCAGGAAACAACGCCACGGCATGGGGATTGCTGGCAGCTGCTGAAAAGGCCAAGCTTCAGCTTTATATTGGTTCCTACCCGATTACTCCCGCTACCGGGATTCTTGAAGAGCTGGCTGCCAGGAAGGACCTTGGCGTTAAAAGCTTTCAGGCCGAAGACGAAATAGCCGGAATTTGTACTGCTCTCGGCGCAAGCTTTGCCGGAATGCTGGCCGTGACATCCACCTCCGGTCCGGGACTGGCATTGAAATCGGAAGCTATTGGTCTTGCCGTAATGACAGAATTGCCAATTGTAATTATTGATGTTCAGCGCGCGGGCCCTTCTACCGGACTCCCTACAAAGACAGAACAGGCGGATCTCATGCAGGCCCTTTATGGCAGAAACGGGGAATGCCCGGTTGTTGTCCTTGCGGCCAGTACGCCTTCCGATTGTTTCCGCTATGCATTTGAATCAGCAAGGATCGCTCTAGAGCATATGACCCCGGTAATTCTTCTAACCGACGGATATCTTGCCAACGGAACCGAGCCCTGGAGGATCCCTGCGATGTCTGACCTTCCTGAAATTAAACCTCCTTTTGCCAGTGACAGCGAGCTTCCGTATTTCCCATACAAGAGGGACACTCAAAGGCTCGCCCGGACCTGGGCCATTCCCGGCACACCAAATCTCGAGCATCGTATCGGAGGACTGGAAAAGACTGTAAAAGGTACAGTTTCGTATGTTCCTGAAAATCATGAACTAATGGTAGGCCTGAGGGAAGAGAAAGTCGCCAGGGTTGCTGAGAAGGTACCTGATCTGGAAGTAAGCGGGGAAGATTCCGGCGACCTCCTGGTGGTGGGATGGGGAGGTTCCTACGGCTATCGCGTTATGGCAGTCCGCGAATTGCAGGCTGATGGTTATAAGATAAGTAATGTTACATTTAACTATATCAATCCTCTGCCGCGTAATGTAAGCGAGGTTTTCAGTAAATTTAAAAAGATTGTAGTATGTGAACTTAACCTTGGCCAGTTTGCAAACTACCTCCGGATGAAATTTCCGGAATTCCATTATGACCAGATTAATAAAGTCCAGGGACTCCCGTTTACGATCAGGGAAATTAAGGAAAAGTGTTTAAAACTATTGGAAAAGTAAAGATATGACTGAAACAGTTCCAAATCAGATCAGTCCGAAGGATTTTAAAAGCGACCAGGAAGTACGGTGGTGCCCCGGATGTGGTGATCATGCAGTGCTTAATGCTGTTCAGAAAGCGCTCGCAGAACTTGGAATTCCAAGGGAGAAGTTCGCCTTTATTTCAGGTATAGGTTGTTCCTCGAGATTCCCGTATTATATGAATACCTACGGATTTCATGGTATCCATGGAAGGGCTTCGGCAATTGCCAGCGGCGTAAAAATTGCAAATCCTGAACTTTCAGTCTGGCAGATTACCGGCGATGGTGATGCACTTGCAATAGGAGGCAACCATTTTATACATGTGGTACGACGTAATATCGATATCAACATTATACTCTTCAACAATGAGATCTATGGTCTGACCAAGGGTCAGTATTCCCCGACATCCGAAAAGGGACTTGTAACAAAAACCTCACCTTTTGGAACAGTTGAAGAACCCTTTTCAGTTGGGGAACTCGTTATTGGTGCAAAAGGCAAATTCTTCGCGAGAACACTCGATACGAATGTATCTCTGTCGACACAGATATATATTGAAGCTGCAAGGCACAAAGGTACATCGGTTGTGGAAGTGCTTCAGAACTGCGTTATCTTCAATGACGGAATCCATGATAACGTGGGCGGAAAAGAAGTCAGGGATGACAGAACTATTATTCTTAAGCATGGTGAACCCATGATATTCGGAAAAGGGAACGACAAGGGCCTTATACTTGACGGACTGAAGCTCAGGGTTGTAAAGCTCGGTGAAAATGACATCACCGAAAAGAATATTCTGGTTCACGACTCTACCGAGCCCAATCCCGGTATCCATTATATGCTCGCAAACATGAGATATCCCGAATATCCTGTTGCATTGGGTGTAATTAGGTCCGTTCCGGGTCAAACATATGAAAAGGATCTTGAGAATCAGATAACTGAAATCAGGAATAGGTCCAAAATAAAGAATATGAATGATCTGCTGAACAGCGGATCAGTCTGGAAAGTCGATTAATTTTCAGTTCTATGCCTTCCAATGCCGATATAAGTCCCGAATTCCGACGATTAATGCATGAGCAGCGGGAAAGGCTTAAGGAACTTGGCTGCATTAATCAGACCACATATATACTAAAGGAAGGCAAACCAGTTGAGGAGACTCTTCAGCAGATAGCCCTCCTTCTTCCGGCTGCCTGGCAGTATCCTGAGTACACCGTCGCCAGGATCTCTTTCATGGGAAAAGAATTTGAATCTCTTGAATTCAGGGAAACAAAGTGGAAAATGACCCAGGAATTCGACACAATAGATGAAGAAACCGGGACCATTGAGATCTTTTATTTAAAGGAGTTCAGGGAGGAACATGAAGGTCCGTTCCTTAAGGAAGAAAGGGATCTTGTTCTGAACATTTCAAGCCTGATAACGGGTTATATAAACAGCTTCAGGGCAAGGGATATCATCCGTACAGCAAACATACCCAAGAAGGAAGAGGATGATTATACCCATATTTCAAGCAAAAAGCTACTGCAGAAATTTCTTGACAGGCACAATGCCGAAAGGGATGTATTTCATGACCTTCAGCCCTTTAAGGTAAAAGAGATCCTGCTGGTCGCAAACTTGTATGATGCCTATTCGATTGAAGGAGAAGGAAGGTTTGCCGATCATATTCTCGGGGAGTATTACCAGATGAGCCTGACCTCTATACCAAGGGTTACAGGTGTCTCGGGCGAGGAAGAGGCGTTTAACAGGCTGAAAGCCAGGCATTACGACATGGTCATTATCATGATAGGCGTCGACAAGGAGAGCCCGATGGATCTGTGCCGCAAGATAAAAGACAAATATCCCTACCTGCCGACATACATTCTTCTTAACAGTCCTGCCGACATAGCTTTTGTTAAAAGTCAGAAAGCCTTAAAGGTGCCGTTTGATAATTATTTTGTGTGGACCGGCGAATCGAAAGTGTTTTTTGCAATGGTATCGCAGCTTGAGGACAGGGTAAACGTTGAAAATGATACTCAGAAAGGGCTTACCGGAGTCATTCTCCTGGTGGAGGACTCAGCCGATTATTACTCGAGCTATCTGCCAATGCTTTATAGCCTGGTGATGGATCAGACCAGGAACCTTATAGAGGATGTTTCTACGGATGAACTGTACAAGGTTCTTAAACTCAGGGCCCGGCCAAAAATCCTTCTTACCTCGAATTGGGAGAATGCAATAGCGGTTTTCGATAATTACCGCGATAACCTGCTTTGCGTTATCTCTGATATGGCTTTCCCGAAAAATGATACAATGCACGAAAAAGCCGGGTTTGAACTTATCCAGCATATAAAGACACACCTTCCGAATCTGCCCACTGTTCTGCAATCTTCAGATCCTGAAAGCGCAAAATATGCGTTCACCCTTAAATCAAACTTCATTAATAAGAACTCAGAGAGTCTTCTTCAGGACCTGAAATCATTCATTAATTATTACCTGGGATTTGGCCATTTTGTCTACAGGGATAACAGTGGTAGGCAGATAGCTGTTGCCAAATCAATGAAGGAGTTTGAAGCTTACCTGGAGACTGTTCCTGAGGATTCCCTGGCATATCATGCCATGAAGAACCATTTCTCGCTGTGGTTGATGGCCAGAGGTGAGGTAAAGATTGCAAAACTGATAAATCCCATAAAGGTCTCGGATTTTAAAAGCCTCAGGGAGCTGAGGGAATTCCTTCTGGAAATTATCAGGAAGAGGAGGCAGGAGTTGAATAAGGGCAGGGTTATCAATTTTGAAGAATCAGCCGCTATTGATGAGACAAATGTTGTGAGCATTACTCCGGGATCACTGGGAGGGAAGGGAAGAGGGCTCGCTTTTATAAATACACTGATCTATAGTTTTGAACTTGGCAGACTTATTACCGGAATAAATATCAAAACGCCCGTTACTGCAATTATCGGAACCGACGAGTTTGACATGTTCATGGAACGGAACCATCTCTGGACCCTTGTCAAAGAGGAAAAGGACCATGATCTGATACAGAAGGCATTTATGACAGGCACCCTGAACTACACGCTCGAAAAGAAACTGCGAGTATTTCTCGGAAAGATAAACAGACCGTTGGCAGTCAGATCATCAAGCCTTTTTGAGGACTCTATGAGTCAGCCATTTTCGGGGATTTTCGGGACATACCTTCTGCCCAACAATAATCCTGATCCTGAAACCAGACAGAAACATTTGTCGGATGCAATAAAGCTTGTTTTCGCTTCAGTTTATTCAAAAAATGCACGGGCATATTTTGAAGCGATCAACTATAAAATTGAACTTGAGAAAATGGCCGTGGTGATCCAGGAGGTGGTTGGACACAGTTATGATGATGCTTTCTATCCACATATAAGCGGATCGGCCCAGTCTTTCAATTTTTATCCCGTTGCACATATGACTCCGAAAGACGGATTTGCTGTCGTTGCACTGGGATTGGGACAATATGTGATGGAAGGGAATTTAACTTACAGATTTTCTCCGGCATATCCTGCACTTGAAATCATCTCCCAGAAAGATCTCTGTAAGAACTCACAGGTCCGGTTTTATGCTGTCGATTTGTCAAAGAAGGAACTCAATCTTCTTGAAGGAGAAAACGCAGGCCTGAAAATGCTTGATATCGGAGATGCTGAAAAACACGGCACTCTTAATCATGTAGCATCTGTATTAAATCCTGATAATGATACAATAAATCCCGGACTTGATTCTCCCGGACCCAGGGTGATCAATTTTGCCGATATTCTGAAATACAACTATATACCGCTGGCGCCGGCTCTTAAGACTGTACTTGATGTGGTGACTGAAGCCTGCGGCACTCCTGTTGAAATTGAGTTTGCAGTTGACCTTACCAGGGATGAATCAGGGAATGCATCATTTTATCTACTTCAGATTAAGCCTCTGCTGGGAACGGGAGCCGGGTATAATATTGACCCCGCATCAGTCAATGAGGATGAACTGATTCTTTTAAGCAGGAAGAGCATGGGAAACGGATTGATAAAAGGAATTAGCGATATAATATTCATAGAACCCGAAAAATTTGACAATAAGCTGACGGCTGCTATGGCTGATGAGATCGCATCTGTCAACGAGAAAATGATCAGGGAAGACAGGAAATATATATTGATAGGTCCGGGCAGATGGGGAAGCCGCGACAGATTTCTGGGAATTCCCGTTACCTGGCCACAGATATCGGGAGCGAAAGTTATTGTGGAGGTTTCACTCCCTGATTTTCATCCTGATGCCTCCCTCGGCTCTCATTTCTTTCATAATGTAACCTCGATGAATGTCGGCTATTTTTCGGTGAACCAGAATTCCGATCAGGATTTGGTCAGTTGGGACAAGATCAGAAATCAGGAGGTTATCGCCAAAGGGGAGTTCTACAGGCACATAAGATTTGAAAAGCCTCTGATAGTAAGAATGGATGGGAAAAAAGGTATGGCCGTTATATCAATGGATCATTAAAAAAATGACAAATGACCATCATTGAAGGGATACTCGATCTTCAGAAATATGATTTCACAGATACCTCCTTTGACCTTCTTATGCAGAAGCGTATTCATCGCGTATTGATAATATGCAGTAATTACGACAATTACATGCTCGAAGAGGATGGAAGGATTGATGAGCAGATATTCAATGAATATGTGTCGCTTAACCTTAGGTATCCTCCTAACTTCGTGCAGACTGATAATGCTGAGGATGCGTTCAGAATACTTGAGAAGGGGAATGTCGATCTTGTCATATCAATGCTTAGCCTGAGGGGCACCGATGTATTTGCCCTGGCAAAAAAGATCAAAGCCAAATACGAATTTATACCTATCGTTGTTCTGACATACTTTTCCCGGGAGGTTTCTATCAGGCTCGAAGGCGAGGATCTCAGTGCAATAGATTATGTTTTCTGCTGGCTTGGCGATGCTTCGCTGATCCTGGCGATCATAAAGCTGATCGAGGATAAGATGAATGCCGATTATGATATTGAGAACATTGGTGTTCAGGCAATAATTCTCGTCGAAAATTCAATCAGGTACATCTCTTCCTACCTGCCAAATATTTACAGGATAGTGCTTTTGCAATCATTAGATTTTCAGCGTGAAGCATTGAACGAGCATCAACGCATGCTTAAAATGAGAGGACGGCCAAAGATCCTCCTGGCCAACAATTACAACGATGCGCTTGATCTTTATAAAAAGTATAAATACAATGTGCTCGGAGTGATATCAGATATCAGCTACAGGAAGGATAATGTAAATGATGAGAATGCCGGTATAGAATTGTGCAAAGCTGTAATGGCCGATGACGATAAAGTGCCTTTCCTTATCCAGTCATCAAGCCAGGTCCATAAGAAAATTGCCGAGGAGCTTGGAGCAGGGTTTATAAACAAATATTCCAAGTCGCTCTCGCTGGAACTGAGGAATTTCATTATTCAGAACCTTGCTTTCGGACCGTTTGTTTTCAAGAATCCCGAAACAATGGAGCCGATAGCTATTGCAACTGACTTGCAAAGCCTTCAGCAAAAGCTTCTTACAATTCCCGACAAGACTCTTGAATATCACGCTACAAGGAACCATTTTTCAAAATGGCTCAATGCCAGGGCCCTTTTCCCGGTTGCTCAGATGTTTAAATACATCAGGAAGGAGGACTTTGAGACAATGGATGAGATGCGTCGGTTCCTCTATGTTGCAATTTCAAGCTTCAGGCTTGGAAAGGGGAGAGGCGTAATCGCAAAGTTCGACAAAAGCAGTTATGACGAATACCAGGTTTTTTCAAGGATTGGCGATGCATCGATCGGGGGAAAAGCCAGAGGACTTGCATTTATAAACAGGATCATTAAGACTCATAAGCTTTATAACAAATTTCCCGGTGTTCTGATCACAATACCAAGGACCGTCGTTCTCAGCACCGATATCTTCGACGAGTTCATGGATCATAATAATCTGTATACGGTTGCTCTTTCAGATCTTACGGATGAGGAATTACTTAACAGATTCCTGATTGCTGAGCTTCCGGGCAGGGTTTACCAGGACTTTTATGCATTCCTGGCAGTTTCAAGGAATCATCCAATAGCTGTAAGATCTTCAAGTAAACTTGAAGATTCGCACTATCAGCCATTTGCAGGTATTTACTCAACCTACATGATCCCAAGGCATCCGGATAACAAGATTATGGTTAAAATGATTTCTGATGCAATAAAGGAGGTTTATGCTTCAGTTTATTACAAGGGGAGCAAGGCATACATGACTGCCACGGCGAACGTGATTGATGAGGAAAAAATGGGGATAATCCTCCAGGAAGTTTGCGGGAACAGACATGGCGACATTTTCTACCCTACCTTGTCAGGTGTTGCACAATCGATAAATTATTATCCGATCGGTTCTGAAAAAGCCGAAGACGGAATCGCTAACATTGCCTTTGGCCTCGGTAAGCTGATAGTGGAGGGAGGATTGTCACTCAGATTCTCCCCCAGGCACTATAAGAAAATCCTGCAGCTTTCTTCCATTGAAACAGCCCTTAGGGATACCCAGAAAGAGTTCCGTGCCCTTGACCTGAAGATCGACAGTTTTGTCCCGTCAACCGATGATGGGGTTAATATTCTGAAGCTGGGGGTGAATGACATCAATAATGACGGGGCAATGAAATATGTTGCCTCAACATATGATTACAATAACAATATCCTGCGCGACGGGATAAGTCATCCGGGGAAAAGGATAATTACATTTTCGAACGTGCTTCAGCACAAGCTCTTTCCCCTTGCCGACATTCTGAATACTCTACTCGATCTCGGACAGTATGAAATGAATAATCCGATCGAGATCGAATTTGCAGCTA
>DAIUKI010000091.1:0-8765 GCA_036848255.1 Bacteroidales bacterium
GCCGGCAGAAGGTCAGCCAGACTCTGTATTGTCACAAATTCAGTTGCGGGAACCGGAGAAATAATAAAATTATTTTCCTCCCCGGGCCTGTTTACCGGGAAATCCAGGTAGTTGCCCAGGAAGTACCTCAGATCGAAAAGGTGAATCTTTTGGCGGGTTTTAATAAGGGGATCCATTGAAAAATATTCGTTCGTTATGAAGTATTTAATACCGTTTGTCGTTGTTATACCCTCAATCTGATGATAAGGAAGCAACACTTCGATCTTTCTTTTATTCCCGCCGAAAAAATCCGAACCGTCAAAGTCATAAAGCAGGTATATAAAGGGTTTAAGCCTTTCACTGTAGCCAGTTAGCACAATGATCCTCTTATCTTCAAGATAAACTGCACCGGTTATCAGTCCATTGACATCCCAGGATGACCTCCGCTTTGCAGTATAGGTTCCGGGAGTTTTAGGGATTGAATAGAGACTGGTCCCGTTGCTAGCCCATTCCTTTGTAAACAGGAAAATAGTGTCTCCAGATACAATGAAAGCTTCGCAATCGAAGTCGGAGTCGTATGAAGCCGGGTCAAAATCGGTCTGGTCGGCATAGCTGAAGCAAACAGAATCGAATACTGCCGAATTATTCCGTATCGAATTCTTTTCCGCCCTGAATATTTTCAGATCATCGCGGTTACCCGAATTATTGCCGAAATCACCGATATAAATATAATCGTCATCCTGTGAAATTTCTTCCCAGTCGGTATTTATGATCCCGTCCAGGGGATAAGGCTGTATGATACTGCCATATAATGTATCGAGAGCATAAAGTTTCGTATCTGAGTTATCATTATGCGTCCAGAGTCTGTTATCCCAGAAGATGAGTCCCGATGTCTCTGATATTGTGGCATCGAGGTTCAGGCTTCCCAGTGGTGCGATATTGGCTGGATTATATCTGCAGCTCCCGTCATTTGCCGTGGCTGACTGGTCATAATTGACCGCAAGAGGATCGGTGCATCCGTATTTCTGGGCCTCTGCACGCCCGGCAATTAAAATGAATGAGGATAACAATATCAGATTCCGGAAGCTCATAAAAAGTGTTCTCTTAAAGTACAAACCCAAAAACGCCGTTTCAGTTTAAAGATATGAACTATCTTTGAATACAATTCATTCATGAACAACAGACTGATTGAAAATCACAGTAAAAATATCTTCCTCGTTGATGGAATTCCTCACAGGGCAATATCCCGATTCACCAAGGACCAGGATAAAAAAGCTTCTGCAGGCAGGAACCATCAGGGTAAACGATAAGCCGGTCACACTCTATTCCTATCCCCTGAAACAGGGAGATATTGTTGAGGTCAACAGGCAGGCTGGCAATGCTGCAAGGGCGGGATTGCCTTTCCCTGTATTATACGAGGATCAGTTTGTTATTGTTGTCGATAAACCACCGGGCAGGCCGACCAGCAGTACCGACGGAAGTCTCAGCATCCAGGAGATCGTTTCGGAGTTCCTGAAAAGACAGAGCAAGGGAAAAATCAGGGCGCATGTTGTACACAGGCTCGACAAGGAGGTGTCGGGTGTTCTTCTTTTTGCTAAAACACGTGAGGCAATGGAGACTATCCAGGAGAACTGGAAGGAGACCGAGAAACATTATTATGCGCTTGTGGAGGGTATTCCGGAAAAGGAAGAGGATACAATCAGCAGCTGGCTCATAGAGGATGGATCCCAGAAGGTGCATTCAACGACAAATACCACCAATGCAAGATTCTCTGTAACAAATTATAAAATAATAAGATTGATAAGGGATCATGCACTCCTTGACGTTAAAACAGATACAGGAAGGAAAAACCAGATAAGGGTTCATCTTTCCGATATCGGATGTCCTATCATAGGAGACAGGAAATATGGTGCCTCGGCTGAATTCAAGAGAAGAGTCAGACTGCATGCCTTTTCACTGACATTCCCGCATCCGGCTGATGGCAGGATCATTACGGTTAAATCGCCGATGCCGGAAGGGTTCCTGTCGCTGAAGGCAAAGGACGAGCACTATAAGGCTTAGGGCTTGGGGCTTGGGGCTTGGGGCAGGGGGCGGGGAGCTGGGAGCAAGCTGTAAACCCTGCATTGTAACATTTTCCGTCAGTTGCCGTCCTTACAGATATAATCAATGGGGCTATGTGACTGAACAATTAAACCTGTAATCAGTAAAATACTTCTTTAATGTTAACCAAATCAAATTGCTTTTACCTTTCAATTCTTGATATTAACTTATAATTTTAAAATCTGTTATAAGGGAGTTACATTATCAGCGCAAAAGAGTCAACAACCATAAATTATCAAACAATGAGCAGGAGTAAAACCTTTGGATTCTTTGCCCTCATTTTTCTAATATTTTTAGGCAATTACGGGTGCAGTAATTCAGGTAATCCGGACAAAAAACCAGGAAAATCAAAATATGCGGAAAATACGGTAATGCCAGTCCGGAAGGAAGAAGCTAAATTGCCTGAAAAAGTAATATTCTTTATTGAAAATTCGGGAAGTATGTTTGGCTATGTAAATCAAGCAAATGAGTTTAAGAATTCACTTGTCGGCCTGGCTTACCTGCCGGAATTTGATAAGGCAGGCAAAAGGTTTTACTTCATTAACGGAACATCCAATCCTCTTAGAAATTCAGGCATTAAAATCAGCTATGTCGGTGATGACCCTGATATATTCAAGAACCAGCTTAATCAGAAATCATTTAATATCGGAGATGTAAGATTCAGTGACCTGAACAGGATGTTTGAAATAGCCCTGGATTCCGCCAGGGAGGATCAGATTTCTGTTCTTATTTCTGATTGTGTTTATGATGTGGGAGAAGAAAATGATCCTCTGACTGCATTAAGAATAGAAATTCAAAAAACACAACAGGCTTTCCGGAACAGGCTGGAAAATGAGGATGTTCAGACCCTGATAATAAAAGCAAGCTCAAGATTTAACGGACAATATTATTATGCCTCGAAAAAAGGTTCAGAAAGAATAGCTGATGCGGATAGGCCCTTTTACATCATATTATTCGGAAAAACTGATCTCCTGAATAAGGCAATGACTGAACAAAGCATTGGGAGTAAAATTGAAGGGGAGTTTGAAACAGCTCGTTTTTTTGTGAATGATGAGAAAAATATTCCTTATCAGATAGTCCCTTCCGTTGATCTCAAAGGTGAGTTCAAACTGGATTACGAAAGCAAATACAAATTACTCAATGCCAGACCGCTTAAAGGAGAGTTCCAGTTCGCTTTTGCAGCCGACTTCAGCTCTTTACCATTTTCTGACAGCTACCTGACATCCATCAGTAATTATGAATGTCTCCATTCAAACTTTAAAGTAGTCAAAGTTGTAAAAATAGAGAAAAAAATTCCCGGAGTTGAAGGGACTCACCTAATCACCGTTTTTACAGATAAAAACCCGTTGGGAGATCTCGAAATTGTGCTGAAAAATGTAACTCCGGGCTGGGTTATGGGAACCGATAGTGAAAATGAAGACAATATTGACAGCGCTCATACCTTCGGCTTTAAGTTCCTGATGGATGCCATAAGTGAGGCATACAATTACAGGAATAACAATACGAATCCTGCAACTTTTAAGATAACAATCACAAAATAGTATAATTATGAATGAATTCTTTGGAACAATATACGACTCTTTGTTTGGGATATTCGATAATCTATACTTCCTGGTCTTCCAGCATCTCTATGAAAACGGTGGTTATGTTAAGCTTGGACTCTCATTTATCCTGATCCCTTTAGTCTGCTGGATCCTGTTTTACTATCTCTGGAAGTATCCTTACGGGAAAATATGGCACTGGCTGGTCTGGATGGCTGTTGCAGTGCTGATAGTATTCTGCGCTTCCCACGGCATTGCCAATACTGAAATATTCGGTTCTGATAATCCCGCACTAAATGAAGCAATTGCAGATGCAGGCACAGGATATGAAAATTACGCATCTACGCTTCCCATGAAGTATGCTCTGGCCAACAGCCTTCTGGCACTTATCATCGGCTTCATTTACAGCCTGATTATGAAGCAGTTTAGTAAAATACAAATTCATTTACCTTTTTAAATCGAATTAACCATGTCAAGGAAGCTATATATTTTCGCCATTGGCGGGACCGGTTCCAGGGTTTTAAAGGCATTGACAATGCTTTTTGCATCGGGAGTGAAGATCGGGAATGATTTTGATACTGTAATTCCGATAATAATTGATCCTGATACAAGTAACGGGGATCTTAACCGTACAAAGGATATTTTGCGCCTATATCAGGAAATAAGAAACCAGATTGATCAGCCTGATGATTTCTATGCCCAGGAAATCAGGACGATAAATGAAATAACAGTCAGTGCTCCGGTTGTGAATCCTGATTACTTTCAGTTCAAACTGAAAGATACCGATACTAACACTTTTAATCAGTACATCGGATTTGACAGCTTAAGCGAGGATATTGCAGAAAAGGATGATAAAAACTTCGTCCGCCTGCTCTATTCTGCACAAAATCTCAGATCAAATCTGGATGTCGGGTTCAAGGGCAATCCAAACATGGGCTCTATCATACTTAACCAGTTTACTAATTCTGAGGATTTTAAGAAATTCGGTCAGACATTTAGTGACGATGATGCAATATTCATAGTCAATTCAATTTTCGGCGGTACAGGAGCGGCCGGATTTCCGCTGCTACTAAAGAATTTCAGGGGGAACAGAAACATTCCAAAGCATGCCAAGATCAAAGAGGCACCTATTGGCGGAATAACCTACCTGCCTTATTTCTCATTAACGAAAAATGATGAGGTAAATGCTGAATCCTTTGAGGAAAAGGCAAAGATCGCAATTGACTACTATAACAGGACAATAATCTCTCTGAATCAGATAAATACATTATATTTTATTGGGAACAGGGGAAATACAAATCAAGAAGAATATGCTGTTGGTGGCCAGGAACAGAAAAATAAAGCTCATTTCCTTGAACTGGCCGGTGCACTTGCAATCCTGGATTTCTGTAAAAATATAAATTCCATACCCCGGACAACTCAGATCAAGGAATTTGGTATTGAACGCGATACACAGAATATTTCCTTCACTGACCTTAACATCGAAAATGCCAAGCTTCTTTCTGCACCTCTGACAAAATTCAAACTCTACACTGAATACCTGAATAAAGGATTATCAAGATCCTTGAATACCTCACGCTGGACAAAAAGCAATATCAGGCTGACCAGGGGCAGCAAACAGTCGCTTCTGGATAAAAACTACTTCAACAGTGCAGAATACAACACCCAGATACGCTCCTTTAACAACTATTTCGATGAATGGATAAAAGAAATGAAGGAAAACAAGCCTGTTTTCAGTCCTTTCGAGGAAATATCCGCCGGTAATGCACTTGAGATCATTAAAGGCCAGACCCCAAAAGGAGATAAGAGCTTTAAACCGCTGGATATTCAAAACTGTCTGCTGACAGATAATATTTCAATCCGCAACAAGGAGAAAAAGCATACAATGCTGATAAAAATGTTCAGCAGATCAACCGACAGAGTTTTAACAAAAAGAAACCTATTAATCCGGTAAATCATGTCAAAAGTATACAGACTCCACGAAGGGCAGGATGGAACAGGCTGGTTCATCAGCAGTCCGGTATCAAAGAACCAGCTAAGGACCATAAAAACCGAAGGTAAGGATGTTGCTACATCAATTCCAAGTCCGTTTGCCAGGATTGACCTTGTTAAATCAGCATTCAGGTGGGTGGCAGATAACGGGATAAACGGGACTACAGCTCAGCATAAGCTGGTATCGGATGCGCTGGATGTGGCACAGCTGTTTTTCATATATCCCAAGCACAGGGACAGGATCAAGATCATATCCTGGAATCCCATTGACCGTTTTGAATATCTGGCAAATGACACTAATTCAAAACATTCAACATTTGCTGAAACTTTAAATGTGTTCTGGAACCAGGACGGCAATGTTTATAATTTCAGCAAGGTAAAAAGACTCTATTTCCTGCTTAATAATTCCAATCAGGTCATCGGAGGTACTTCTCCTGCGACATTGTTTTTCGCGGCTCCCGACGTAAAAATTGCAACTTCCGGACTTAACATTACCTGCGGCAGGGATATTCTTTTTGACAAGGATTATGCCTCACTCGCTGAAAGGGATGACAGATCCTTTATCGAATATATATTCATACTGTCAAAACAGCCCGAATTTGCAGTTCTCTTCCCTGAAGTCTACTCATACCTTGATGAAGTTTTTAAAAATCTGGATACTGAATTAAAATCAAAAATAGCTGATTTGTCCGCATTGAATATCAGGGACTACCAGCCGTGTCCTGTTCTGGATAATGAGATGAATACCTGTGAGGTTTTAGGCATTCCATTGGGTATAAGAGGGAGCGATCCGCGGGAAATAGAGATGGAAAGTGATTTCGCTATCCAGTCGGAATTACCAGTGACGGGCTTAAAACCACTGGTTCTTCCTCATGACAGATTTGCATATAAGTGGATATTTACCACGGAGAATGTTGTCTGGAATCCAAATAATACAGTTCCCTTTAAAAATGATGAAGCAGAAGCGGGATCAAGACTTCCGGTGCAGGGAGATCATTACCCCTGGCTGACAGTGGGCAACTTTCTCGAAGACAAAATAATTGAATTGCCTTATACAGTTGACAGTGTAAAATTTGAAACCTGCGGGGCAAATAAGCATCTATTACCATTAACCCCTGCCTTTTTCAAATACTTCAGTGCCGGGAACGTATCGAGGTATCTCAGACTGACAGAATTAGCCGGCGGAGGGGTCGAAGCAAAACTCAATGTTCCTGTGAAAGGAGGAACTGTCACTCTTAAAAAGACCTATCACAGGGAGGATGTTGTACAAATGGAAATACATCTGGCCATATTGCCATTTTTGTATGCTCCAGGGTTTGATCTTGATTATACCCTGGGACTACAGGATAAAAGATTTGACAGGAGCCTGGAACTGTTAATTGAGTGTTTTAAGGCAGGCAATAAAATCAATATCAGCACTCCGGTTGTCAGAAAGCCTGGAGAAGACAATACCATAAAAAGCACTTTCAGCAAATCCAAATCATTTGATGCCATCAGGATCGGTACTAATTCCTTTTCAGGATTCATCGTGCCTTTAATGCAGCAGAGCAAAGGGAACCAACAGGTTTCGTTTGCAATTGATTTTGGGACAACGAATACCCATATTGAGTATAAACATGGTGTAAATGCTGAAAAGGCCATCGACGTTACTTCCGATCTGCCAATGTGGCAATCACTTATCGACAGGACAAAGGGGGAAACAAAGGATATTGTTGATGACAACAACTTTGAACGTGAGATCTTTCCTTATCAGTTCAGTCCGAATGCAAATTACAGATTCCCGTTCAGGACGGCTTTAACGTATAACCAGAACATCAATTTCAATGAACCTTTTGATGTCTTCACGCATACAAATAATTTCTTCCTTTTTGAAAAACTCTTTTATTCAAATTACCTTCAGCTGCAGACTAAGCTCAAATGGAGCAATTATGCAAGGCGTGAGGACAAAACCTTAGTGGAGAGCTATATTGAATGCCTCATGTATATTGTTCTGTACAAGACCCTTCTGGTTAACGGTGATCCGAAAAAAACAAAAATAACATGGTTCTACCCGGTAAGCATGGACTCGTTCGAACAGGGTATATTCTTTGATGTCTGGCAAAAAGCCTTCAGAAAAATATTCAAGACTGAAGTAAAAGAAAACATCAATGCAGTGCCTGAAAGCATAGCCCCATATCTTCATTACCGGACTGCATATCCTGGTTTAAGTCTTTCTCTGGATATCGGAGGAGGATCATCCGATATTGCTGTTTTCAAAAATGCCACCAATTCACCTGAGTTTATTTCTTCATTCAAGTTTGCGGGCAATGCTATTTTTGGCGACGGATTCCCTTATGGGGCATTTGCAAGTTCTTCCGACAATAACGGCTTTGTAAAAGCGTACAGGAAAAATATTGAAAACACTGTACAGAAAGGTTCTCAAAGGGAGCTGATCCTTCTGGATATTCTTGAAAGCAGAAAGGATTCTGCAGATTTCAGCAGCTTCCTTTTTTCGTTGGAAAATGAAGAAGACATTGAATTCAATTACACTGATTTTCTGAAACAGGATAGAAAACTGAAATTGCCGATACTGATCTTTTATGGAGCAATCATTTATTATTCAGCCAATCTTTTATTGAAACAGGGGATTAAGGAAATTCCCAAAAACATCCTTTTCAGCGGAACTGCTTCAAAAACCATCAAGATTATTGATACACAGGCCGGAAATCCTAACATGTCAAATCTTTTCAGATATTTCTTCAGGCAGATAATGGGTATCGAAACGGGACAGATCAATATTGCATTGTCAGATAATCCGAAAGAAATAACTTGCAAAGGGGTATTAAGGGCCGATATAGATGAAAATATTACCAATTGTCCGGTGGTGTTCTGGCTTGGCGGGAATGATGATTCCGTTTGGAGCAGGGCACTGAATAAAAGTAAGGATATCCCTGATACACCTTATTACCGCGATCTTGAGACCGGAGGCAATAAAACTCTTATTGAAAATTCGGTAAATCACTTCTTTGATCTTCTGGACGGCTATTTCAAAGGTGCCAATCTTGAAGGTGATTTCGGGATCGATAATTCAGCTTATCTGAAGTTCAAGCAAATGCGTTCTTCAAACATTACTGATTTTCTGGAGCAGGGACTGAAAGCATTTTACAAATCTCC